>NZ_RZPQ01000447.1:0-1541 GCF_003999135.1 Mesorhizobium sp. M7A.F.Ca.CA.004.06.1.1
GAGTTGATCGCCGAGTTCGATCGGCATCTCGAACCATCCGGCCGTATTCCAGGCTCGGATGAGGTCCTGGGCCCATTCCTGGGTTGCCGCCTGCTGCAGCTCGCCGAAAACGGCATGAGACGCTGCCCCCAGTGAATTGCCGTCGAGATAGATCACCCCCTCCGGCAGAATGAAACGGTCGCGCATGGCCCGCAGCGGATCTGTGGCATCCATCGCTTCGACTGCGGCGAGATCAGGAAATCCACTCATGGTCAGTCAGTCCCCGGTTGTTCGCGAAGGGTGTTCCGCCGCCGCGCGTCGCTGTTTTCATTTCGACGATGTCAGAGCCGGGTGCGGACCGTCCACAGTTCCGGGAACAGCACCACCTCGAGCATCTTCTTCAGATACGAAGCACCCGACGTGCCGCCGGTGCCGCGTTTCAGACCGATGATGCGCTCAACCGTGGTGACGTGGTTGAAGCGCCAGCGGCGGAAATAATCCTCGAAGTCGACCAGCTTCTCTGCCAGTTCGTAGAACATCCAGTAGCGCTGCGGATCGCGGTAAATGGTTTGCCAGGCGACCAGCACCTCTTCATTCTCGGTTCGCGTCTCACGCCAGTCCGTGCGCTTGGCATCGGCACCGATGTCGAATCCGTTGCGCGCAAGCAGCAGCAGCGCTTCGTCGTAGAGCGATGGTTCGGTCAGGATCGCTTCCAGCTTTCCGCTCAGGTCGGGCCGGTGCTTGTGCGGCCCGAGCATGGCCAGGTTGCGGTTGCCGGCCATGAACTCGATGGCGCGATACTGCCAGGACTGGAAACCCGAGGACTGGCCGAGCGCGTCGCGGAACTCGGTGTATTCGCTCGGCGTCATCGTCCGCAGCACATCCCAGGCATTGTTCAGCTGCTCGAAGATCCGCGCAACGCGCGACAGCATCTTGAAGCTCGGCTCGAGCCGGTCGGCGCGGATGGAACGGATCGCGGCTCCAATCTCGTGTAGAGCGAGCTTCATCCAGAGTTCGGAGGTCTGATGCTGGATGATGAACAGCATCTCGTCATGCGCCGATGACAGCGGCGTCTGGGCCTCCAGCACTTTCTCCAGGTGCAGGTAGTCGCTGTAGGACATGCGCTCCTTGAACGACATCTGGGCGCCTTCGGACGCCGGATCGTATGGCTCGCTCAATCGATTTTCTCCGTGCGCAGCCGGAAGCGCTGGATCTTGCCGGTCTGGGTCTTGGGCAGAGCGGCGATGAATTTTACCGATCGCGGATATTTATAGGGCGCGATCATTGCCTTGACATGGTCCTGCAGGCGCTTGGTGGTGAGGGCGTCGGGCGCGACGCCCTGCGCTAGCACGACATGCGCCTCGACGATCTGGCCGCGCTCGGCGTCCTCGGCGCCAATGACAGCGCATTCGGCGACGTCCGGGTGCGCCAGCAGCGCCGCCTCGACCTCGGGACCGGCGATGTTGTAGCCGGCGCTGACGATCATGTCGTCGGAGCGTGCGGCGAAATGGAAGAAGCCGTCCTCGTCCTGCGTGAAGGTATCGCCGGTGAGGTTCCAGCCG
>NZ_RZPQ01000447.1:1551-4900 GCF_003999135.1 Mesorhizobium sp. M7A.F.Ca.CA.004.06.1.1
GTCATCGACGACGCGCGCCTCGTAGCCGCCCACCGGCTTTCCGGTCGACGCGGGCTTCATGTCGTCAAAACGGTTGGAGATGAAGATGTGCAGCATCTCGGTGGCTCCGATGCCGTCGAGGATCGGCTTTCCGGTCTTTTGTGTCCACACTTCGAAAACGGGAGCAGGCAAGGTTTCGCCGGCCGAAACGGCGACGCGCAGCGATGACAGGTCCGCTCCTTCATCCATGGCCTTCAGCATGGCGCGGTAGGCAGTCGGCGCGGTGAAAGAGATCGTCGCTTTGTAGGTCTCGATGATGTGGATCATGTTGGGTGGCGTCGCCTGCTCCAGCAGCGTCGCCGCCGCACCGAAGCGCAGCGGGAAGATGGCGAGTCCGCCAAGGCCGAAGGTGAAGGCCAGCGGCGGCGAGCCGACGAAGATGTCGTCCGGCGTCACCTCCAGGATTTCGCGGGCGTAGGCGTCGGCGATGATCAGCAGGTCGCGGTGGAAATGCATCGTCGCCTTCGGAACGCCTGTTGTGCCCGAGGTGAAGCCGAGCAGGGCAACATCGTCGCGGCCGGTGTCGACTGCGGTGAACGTCACCGGCTTGTCGAGAGCGGCACGATCGAGTTCAGCATCATGGTTGGCGGTGCCGTCGAAACCGATGACCTGCTTGAGGAATGCGCTGTCCTTGGCGCAGGCGGTCATCTCGTCCATCAGCCTGGTGTCGCAGAGCGCGACGGTGATTTCCGCTTTGTCGACGATCTTGGCGAGTTCGCCGGCGCGCAGCATCGGCATGGTGTTGACGACCACGGCGCCAACCTTGGTGGCGGCCAGCCAGCAGGCGACCATGGCGGGGTTGTTGGCCGAACGGATCAGCACCCGGTTGCCGGGCTCGACCCCATAATTCTCGACCAGCGCGTGGGCCAGCCTGTTCGTCCAGTCGGACAGTTCCTTGTAGGTGCGGCGGCGGCCATTGCCGATCAGCGCGGTGTGGTCGCCCAGGCCTTTCTCGACCAGCCTGTCGGTCAGTTCGACACCGGCGTTGAGGCGTTCGGGATAGTCGAAGCCGTCGAGCAGGATTTCAGGCCATTGCTCCGGCGGCGGCAGGTGATCGCGCGTGAACGTGTCGATATGCGCTGAAGGCCCAAGCATGTCGCCGCTCTCCTGTCTGCTGGACGGCCAGTGCGCGAGGCGCCTGACCAGTGATCTGAAGGTCCTGCTTTTTTTGAGGAGGCTTCGTGCCGCAAGTCGCGCCTTGCTCGACGCCACCCGAACGGGGTGACCATTTGCAGGCTTCGGGCAGCACAGCAGACCTCCCATTGTCGGCTGTTCGTGCGGGCAGGATCGCACCAGTCGAAATTTGTTTCAAGCCTAAAATGTTTTTGCCCTAGAGCATTGACGCATGGCGTGGCGGTGGCCATTGCTAGCGGAACAGCGATGCCGTTTTTGGGGAAGGGCGCAGATGTTCGAACGTCACATCGTCGATTGGGATGATGCCTATGCCAACGGTGCGAATATCGCCGGCAGCGACCGATGGCCGGCCGCGTGGGTGGAGCCTGCGCAAGCGTTTCGTGACGCACTCTCGGCGCAGGGCCGGGCACGGCTCGACATCACCTATGGCGATGGGCGACGCAATCGGCTCGATCTCTTCCTCCCCAGCGCCACGCCCAAAGGGTTGGTGGTGTTCATCCATGGCGGTTACTGGAAGGCGTTCGACAAGAGTTTCTGGTCGCATCTCGCCAATGGTGCGGTCAGCAGCGGCTTTGCCGTGGCGATGCCGTCCTACACGCTGTGCCCGGACTTACGCATCGCCGGCATCGTCCAGGAGATCGGCGTGGCGATCGGCAAGGCGGCGGCAATGGTCGACGGGCCGCTGATGCTGACCGGACATTCGGCCGGCGGCCATCTTGCCAGCCGGATGGTGACGACAACCACGTCTCTGACGGACGATGTGGCGCGGCGCGTGCGCCATGTCGTTTCGATTTCGGGTGTCCACGATCTGCGTCCGATCATGCGCACCGAGATGAACGCGACTCTGGCCATCGACGAAGATGAGGCGCTGGCTGAAAGCCCGGCGCTGCTGCGGCCCATGGATGGTGCCCGCATCACCTGTTGGGCCGGTGGCGGCGAGCGCGCCGAATTCCTGCGCCAGAATGCGCTGCTTGCCAACATCTGGACCGGCCTCGGCGCCACCACCGGCACCGTGGTCGAGCCTGACCGGCATCATTTCAGCATTGTCGACGGCCTTGCCGATCCGGCGCATCCGCTGACCCGCGCCTTGATATCGGAATAGCGCCGACGTAATTTTCTGTTTGTTATTAATGGTTTGTTCTGCGCTGCTTCAGCGCAGCATCAGTACGCTGCAAGCCTCGCCAGCAGCTGCTGCGGGGGCAAACGGCGCCCGCACGATCAGCCCGTTGGCGTCGGCCAGCATTCTCAGCATCGAGGAATCCTGGATACCGAACGGCGTCGCCACCAGCGCGCCGTCATCTTCCCTGACCACCGCTCGCACATAGTCCTGGCGCAGATCATTGGCCGGCATGGCGGCACCCAACCGTGCCGGACGTATGTCCTGGCGATGATTGCGGCCGCCGAGCCGCGCCAGCAGCGGCTTCAGGAACAACTGCGAGCAGACCAGGCTTGCCACCGGATTGCCGGGCAGGCCGATGCACCTGATATCGCCGAGGCGGCCGAACATCAGCGGCTTGCCAGGACGCATGGCGATCTTCCAGAAGCCGAGCGTCATGCCTTCGCCGGTCAGCACGTCGTGGATCAGGTCGTGATCGCCGACCGCGGCGCCACCAAGCGTCACAATGACATCCGCACCGGCCGCGACCGCTTTTTGCACCAGTTCGGCGATAGCCTCCTTGCGATCGGCGGCAATGCCGAGATCGAGCGCGCGGGCGCCGACCGAGTGTGCGGTGGCGGCGACGCCATAGGCATTCGATGAAATGATCTGGTCCGGGCCGAGATCGCTGCCCGGCGGCAGCAATTCGTCGCCGGTGGCGATAATGGCGACCAGCGGCCGTTTCACCACGCTGACCCGAGGATGGTTGGCCGATGCTGCCAGCGACAGTGCCGCCGGGTCGAGCAAGCGGCCTTTTTCCAGCAGCATGTCGCCTGTTGAAAAATCGAGCCCGATGCGGCGGATATTGCGCCATTGCGCCGTTGGCTCGGTCACTTCGATTTCGCCGCCGCCGAGATCGCGGACATTCTCCTGGATGACGATGGTGTCGGCGCCTTCGGGCAGCGGCGCGCCGGTGAAGATGCGCACGGCCTGCGTCTGGCCGACCGTGCCGTCGAAGCCACGCCCAGCCGGCGCCATGCCGATCACCGACAGCCTGGATGGGACCGACGTGACGTCGGC
>NZ_RZPQ01000448.1:0-4900 GCF_003999135.1 Mesorhizobium sp. M7A.F.Ca.CA.004.06.1.1
CTCCAGTTCACCAGCAAGCTGACCGGCGACGGCACGCTGACGCTGACGTCGGGCGAGGACCAGCTCGGCCGCTGGGCCTTCGCGGTCATATCGGACAAGCCGCCGCAGATCCGCTTCGTCGGCGAGCCCAAGCGCGCCGCAAACGGCGCCTTCGAGCTAAACTACCAGATCGACGACGACTATGGCGCCGCCACCGCCAAAGCGGTGTTCGCGCTCGCCGATCCGCAGGCGCCCAATGCGCGCCCGCTGTACGGTGCACCTGAAATGCCGCTGACGCTGCCGCGCCGCGGCGGCAAGTCGAACGCCGCCAAGACCTCCAAGGACCTGACCGAGCATGTCTGGGCCGGCAGCAGCATCAAGCTGACGCTGGTCGCCACCGATGATGCCGGGCACACTGCATCGAGCGAAACCAAGACGCTGCTGATGCCGGAGCGGCCTTTCGCCAATCCGCTGGCACGCGCCGTGATCGAACAGCGCCGCCTGCTGGCGCTCGACGCCAACGCCAAGCCGCGCGTGCTCGACCTGATGGACGCCATCACGCTGCGGCCGGAAGACACGTTCGACAACATGTCTCACTATCTCGCCATCATGAGCGCCCGCACCCGGCTGAAGATGGCCGAGAGCGACGATCAATTGCGCAGCGAGGTCTCCTATCTCTGGGAAATCGCGCTCGGCATCGAGGAAGGCAATCTTTCGGCCGCCGAAAAGCGGCTGCGCCAGGCGCAACAGGCGCTGCAGGACGCCATCAAGAATGGCGCCAGCGACGCTGAAATCGAAAAGGCGATGAAGGAACTGCGCGAGGCGATGAACCAGTTCCTGCAGGAATTCGCGGAGCGCGCCAAGCAGAATCCCAACGCCCCGCAGATGCAGCAGAATGGCCAGGAACTGCGCCAGAGCGACATCGATCGCATGATGGACCAGATCGAAAACCTGGCGAAGTCCGGAGATCGCGACAAGGCCCAGCAACTGCTGTCGCAACTGCAGGACATGATGAACAATCTGCAAGCCGGCCGTCAGCAGCAAGGCGGCCAGCAGGACAGCGAGATGCGCCAGCAGATGGACAAGCTGGGTGAGATCCTGCGGCGTCAGCAGGAGATGATGAACGACACCTTCCGCATGGATCAGATGCAGCGCGGCGAGCGCCAGCGCGGGCAGAACCGTGACGAGCAGCTCGGCGAAGGCGGCCAGGATGAGGACAGACCCGGCGTCGGCGAAGACCGCGATCCGCTCGCCCGGCAAAAGCCGATGACACCCCAGGAATTCGCCGATGCGCTGAAACAGCTGCAGCAGGGCCAGGGCCAGCTGCAAAGCGACCTGGATCAGCTGAAGAAGGGCCTCGAAGGCATGGGTATGGAGCCCAATGAAGGATTTGGCGAGGCCGGCAAGTCCATGGGCAATGCCGAACAGGCACTCGGCGAGGGCGAAGGCGATGCGGCCGTCGGTCATCAGGGCCGGGCGCTGGAAGCGCTGCGCAAGGGCGCCAAGGACATGATGAAGCAGATGCAAGCCATGCAGGGCGACCAGGGCGGCGGCGAGGAAGGCGGCCGGCAGCAGAACGCCGATCGTGATCCGCTCGGCCGGCCACGCGCCAGCCAGGGTCCCGATTTCGGCGATTCGGTGAAGGTGCCCGACGAGATCGACGTGCAGCGCGCCCGCCAGATACTGGAAGCGATCCGCAAACGGCTCGGCAATGCGCTCAGCCCCGACATCGAACGCAGCTATCTGGAACGGCTGCTCGAGCTGAAATAGAGCAATTCCAGGAAAAGTGTGAAGCGGTTTTCCGTCCGGAATTGCGAAAAAACATAGGGATTGCCGCCCGCGTCCATCCCACCTAAAGACCCTCTCGCGCGGTTGCACCACCATGCCCAGACTTGGCGCCGTTACACCCATCCTGCGCATCTTCGACATTGCCAAGGCGCGTGAATTCTATGTCGGCTTCCTCGGCTTCGAGGTGCAGTGGGAACATCGCTTCGCCGACGACGCGCCGCTTTACATGGCGGTCGGCCGCGACGGCTGCGTTCTGCATCTCAGCGAACATCATGGCGACGGTGCACCCGGCATCGCCCTGCGCATCGAGGTCGAGGACATCACCGCTCTTCATGGCGAACTGATCGGCAAAAACTACCGCTTCGCCAGGCCGGGCGTGGAAGATACGCCTTGGAAGACCCGCGAGGTATCGGTCGCCGATCCGTTCGGCAACAGGCTGCATTTCTACGAGGATGCCGCCGGCTGACTGAGCCTGTTGACGAAGGCTTCGCGGATCGCATCCTGCATGCCGTCGATCGCCTCACCTGACGCATTGGGGTTGCGGTGCATCACCACGTTGGAGGAATCGATGGCGCCGAATCCGTCCGCGGTGGTCAGTTCACGACAGCCGTCCGGAATGTTGCTGCGCGAAATCGGCGCGATCGCCAGTCCGGAGGTGACGGCGAGCTTGAGGCCGCCGGTGGTGTCGCTGGTATAGGCGACACGATAGGCAAGATCGCGCTGCTCCAGTGATTTGATGGCGAAGTCCTTGCACCAGCCGGCCCGGTTGTAGAGCGCGATCGGCACCGGCTGTTCCTCATGCATGTGATGCAGGGTCGACGTCACCCACACGGTCGGGTCGTGCATCAGCACTTCGCCGCCGGCGGGATCCTGCCATTCGAACACCACGCACAGATCGAGTTCGCCGGCAGCGAGCGCCGCCATCTGTGCCCCGGAATGGGCATAGCGCACGGTGACCTCGACCTGTGTATGACGCTTCGAGAAGGCGCCGAGCGCGCGCGACAGGATGGCGTGGCCATATTCCTCCGGAATGCCGATGCGCACCGGCCCGCCAAGCGGCGCTGCCGCCATCGATGCCGACGTCTCGTCGAGCAGCGAGACAATGCGGCGGGCGTTGACGATGAGTTCGCCGCCGCGCCGCGTCAACGCGACGCCGCGCGAACCGCGCTCGAACAGGCTGGCGCCGATCAGCTCTTCGAGCTTCTTCATCTGCATCGACACCGCGGATTGGGTGCGGCCGGCCTGCTCCGCCGCCTTGGTGAAATTGCCGGTCTCGGCAATCGCCACGAAGGTTCGCAGGAGGTCGCTGTCGAGGGTCGGCCGCATGGAATCCGCCATAAGAGAATTTGATTGCTGGCATCATTCCAATTCGTTTGCAACATGTCAAACGGCGGACGATAGTCGCCATACCCATTGGATATGCGGCTGCGAAATCAGCCGCGGACCAATCAAGAGTCCTCACTCGTGCCCGCTGCCCGAAACGGTGGCGGGTTCTTTTTACCCCGCAGGCGGCAGCTTCGGGTCGTACGCGCAGGAGCCTGGATGCAGATGCAGAATCGGATGGTGGGCGGCATCCTGAGCCTGTGCCTCGGCGTGCTGGTCTTTTCGCTGCAGGATCCGCTCGTCAAAGCCGTGTCGAGCGGCTATCCGGTGACCGAGGTGATGGCGATCCGCTCGATCGTCGCCCTGCCGATCCTGATCGTTCTGGTCCATGCCGATGTCGGCTTGCGGGCGATCCTGTCGAAGCGATTCCGCATGCTGACGGTGCGCGCCTTCATCCAGTTCACCTCCTATACGATGTACTACCTGGCCATCGCTGCTTTGCCGCTCGCCGATGCGGTGGCGCTTTATTTCATGGCGCCGCTGTTCATCATGGTCCTGGCCGGACCTTACCTTGGCGAGCGCGTCTCCTGGCAGACACTGGCAACCGTGCTGATCGGCTTGTTCGGCGTCCTCGTGATGCTGCGCCCCGGCGCAGGGCTGTTCGACTGGGCAGCGCTGCTGTCGCTGGGATCGGCGGCGCTCTATGGTTTTTCGCAGCTGATGGCCCGCAAGATCGGCGATACTGAATCGTCCACCGTCATGGCCTTCTATCAGAACGGCGCCTATCTGGTCGGCGCCGCCGTGGTTGCCGGGGCGTTTCACCTGGCCGGCATTACACACGCCGTTCACCCAAGCCTGGAATTCCTGGTACGGCCATGGCTTTGGCCGACGCTGCCGGATTTTCTCAAGATGGCGGCCTGCGGTTTCGTCGCCTCCGCCGGCATGATCCTGCTGTCGCAGGCCTACCGGATGGCGCCGGCCAACCGCGTTGCCACCTTCGAATACACCGGCATCCTGTGGTCGCCGCTGTGGGGTTTCCTGTTCTTCGCCGAGGTGCCGCGGTCGACGACGGTGATCGGCGCTGCCTTGATTATCGGCGCCGGTCTGCTGGCGCTCAACACCGAACGGCGCAAGAATGTTCCACCTGTGCTCGCTGCCGCCGACCCAGCCTGATCAGGCGAAGCAGATCAGCGCCCGCTCGACTCGCGAACGGATTTCGGCCAGCGTGAAGGGCTTCTGCACGACATCGAGGATGATGCCGTTCAATTCCTCGGCGCGCTCGCGCTGGTCGGCATAGCCGGTCATCAGCACGATCTTGATCGACGGAAACAATGCAGCAGCCGCGATCGCCATCTCGATGCCGTCCATCTCCGGCATGCGGATATCGGAGACGACGAGATCATAGCCGCCACGCGCCGCCTGGATCAGCGAAAGCCCCTGCGCGCCGTCCGCCGCGATATCGATTGTGTGCCCGGCGCGTTCAAGCGCGCGGGCGGCCAGGGTGCGGACGGACTCATCGTCCTCGACGATCAGAAGCTTTGCCATGGCCGGCATATTTGGCCGCCAAAAGTTGACTTTTCCTGAAAGCCCACGAGCAATTCAGGAAAAGTGTGAGACGATTTTCCGGGAAAAGCGCACAGCGCTTTCCCTTGGGAATTGCGTCAAAACAAAAAACTCGAGCGGTTCGGCGTTTTCGTGAAGCGGCGAACCGCTCTAAGCATCAGCAAACCTTTTTGATGCCGCTCAGACATCCCCTTTGACGACACCGACAAACGGCAACTCGCGAAAAGCATGGGCTACATCCATGCCG
>NZ_RZPQ01000449.1:0-4897 GCF_003999135.1 Mesorhizobium sp. M7A.F.Ca.CA.004.06.1.1
CCTTTACCGCGCCTGTTCGCGCGAAGCGGCGATGGAGACGCTGCAGGGCGCCTGGGATGCCGGCCTGCGCTATTTCGACACCGCACCCTTCTACGGTTTCGGACTGTCGGAGCGCCGCTTCGGCGACTTCCTGCGCTACAAGCCGCGCGATTCCTATGTGCTGTCGACCAAGGTCGGCCGGCTGTTCCGCCCGGTGCCGGACGATCAGGTTCCCGATCACTCCTATGTCGATCCGCTGCCCTTCGCGCTCGACTACGACTATTCCTATGACGGCATCATGCGGTCGGTCGAATTCAGCTATGCGCGGCTTGGCCTAAACAGGATAGACATCCTGTTTGTCCACGACATCGGCGCCTACACCCATGGTGTCGAGAAGACCAAGCTGCACTTTCGCGACCTGATGGACGGCGGCCTCAAGGCACTTGAAGAGCTGAAACGGTCCGGCGTCATTTCCGCCTATGGGCTTGGCGTCAACGAAGTGCAGATCTGTCTGGACGTGATGCGCGAGGCGCCGCTCGACTGCATCCTGCTCGCCAGCCGCTATTCCTTGCTCGACCGCAGCGCCGAAGCGGAGTTGCTGCCCCTATGCCGGGCGCGGCAGACCTCCTTGGTCATTGGCGGCGTGTTCAACTCCGGTATCCTGGCGACCGGGCCGGTGCAAGGCGCACATTTCGACTACCGCCCTGCCAGCCATGACGTGCTCGACCGCGTCGGCGCAATGGAAAGGATCGCCGCCGAGGGTGGCTATCCGCTCGCCGCCGCAGCGTTCCAATTCCCCTTGCATGAACCTGCCGTCGCCACCGTGCTGACCGGCACCGCCAAGCTGGCGAACCTGACGCGCAACCTCCAACTGCTCGACATCGACGTGCCGGAGACGGAATACGCCAGATATCGTCCCCACACGCTGGTGCAGGAGCTGGTGTGAAACTCCATATTCTTGCGGTCACACGAAGGAATGGACATTCTATATTGACGAAATGATGGAATTAATATTCCATACGTTCCCGGAACGGAACGGAAGTGCGACGGCGCCAATGGGGAGCAGCGCGGTGGATTTGCCTCTGCCAGGCCTCGCAAGGACTGATCAAACAGCGCTTGCATCGATCTGTTCGATGCATTATCAAAACATGGCAATTGTTTTTTATTGATAAAGTTCTGTTTTGGATCACGCCTATCCGGACGGAGCTTCCGTATCGTTCACCGGGCGACTTAGGGAGGAAACCTCATGAAATTCGTGACCAGCATTCTCAACCGCCGCGCCGTCATGGCGCTGGCAGCAGCTTCGATGCTCGCCGGCGTCATGCATTCGGCGCCGGTTTCGGCGGCGGACGTCACCATTCCGATCATCGTCAAGGACACCACGTCGTTCTACTGGCAGATCGTTCTGGCCGGCGCCCGCAAGGCCGGCAAGGATCTCGGCGTCAACGTGCCGGAACTCGGTGCCCAGGCTGAAACCGACGTCAACGGCCAGGTCTCGATCCTCGAGAACGCCGTTGCCAGCAACCCGGCGGCGATCGTCATTGCGCCGACCGAGTTCAAGGCGCTTGGCAAGCCGATCGATGAAGCCGCTGCCAAGGTCAAGGTCATCGGCATCGACTCCGGCGCCGACTCCAAGGCCTTCACCTCGTTCCTGACCACCGACAACGTCCAGGGCGGCCGCGTCGCTGCCGACGGCCTCGCAGCCGCCATCGGCGCCGCCAACGGCGGCAAGATCGAGGGCGACGTCGCCCTGATCACCAACGCGCCGGGCGCCGGCTCGCTCGAACAGCGCAAGCAGGGCTTCACCGAACAGCTGGCCGCCAAATATCCGGGCCTCAAGCTGGTCGCCGATAAATATGCCGACGGCCAGGCCACCACCGGCCTCAACATCGCCACCGACCTGATCACCGCCAACCCGAACCTCAAGGGCATCTTCGCTTCCAACCTGATCATGGCGCAGGGCGTCGGTCAGGCTGTCGCGGAAAACAGCCTTGGCGGCAAGCTGGCGCTGGTCGGTTTCGACAGCGACGAGAAGCTGATCAAGTTCCTCAACGACGGCGTCATTTCCGCCCTCGTCGTCCAGGATCCGTACCGGATGGGCTATGACGGCATCAAGACCGCACTCGCCGCTTCCAAGGGCGAGAAGGTCGAAGCCAATGTCGACACCGGCGCCAATCTGGTGACCAAGGACAACATGAAAGACCCCAAGATCGACGCGCTGCTCAATCCGAAGCTCTGAGCCGTCGCATCCGCAATGGTCTCCGGGGCACCTCGCCCCGGAGACAAGCTGCCGCACAAACGGCTTGGCAATCCATAAGCGTAGGCTAGGCTGTTTTCGAGACATATCCTTGTCTCGCCGCGTGCCAATCGTGAGGCCAATCTGGGAGGATTGTCATGACATCGACGGCGCAGGAACTGCATCCGGCCCCTGTGCTGGAACCGGGGCGGACCATCCTCGAATTGCGCGGGCTGGAGAAGCGCTATCCCGGCACCCACGCGCTGAAGCCGGTCGACCTCGCCTTCAAGTCCGGTGAGATCCACGCCATCGTCGGCGAGAACGGCGCCGGCAAATCCACGCTCATCAAGCTTCTGACCGGCGTCATGCCGCGCACCTCCGGAGAGATCGCCTGGGAGGGCCAGCCGGCTGCCCTGGCGACGCCGCATGAGGCGATGGCGCTCGGCATCAATGCCGTGCACCAGGAAGTCGTGCTGTGCCGCCACCTGACGGTCGCCGCCAACATGTTCCTCGGCGAGGAGAATTCGCGCTTCGGCATCCTGCAGCAGCGTGCCATGGTCAGGCAAGCGCAGACCATCATCGACGATCTCGGCTTCGACCTGCCGGCGCATGTCACGCTGGGCGACCTCACTATCGGCCAACAGCAGCTGATTGCTGCCGCACGCGCCACCGTGCGCGGCACCAAATTCCTGATCTTCGACGAGCCGACCGCCTACCTCACCCGCAAGGAGGCCGACCAGCTCTTCACCCTGATCCGCCGGCTGAAGGGCGAAGGCGTGACGATCATCTACATCAGCCATCGCATGGAGGAGGTGTTCGAACTCGCCGACCGTGTTTCCGTGCTGCGCGACGGCACGCTGGTCGGCACCCGCAACATCGCCGAGACCAACGATGCCGAGCTGGTCAAAATGATGATCAACCGCTCGATCGAGCAGGTTTATCACAAGGAGCATTTCACGCCGGGCGCCGCGATCCTCGAGGCGAGGAGCCTGTCCGGCAAGGGCTTCGAAAATGTCTCGATGACGGTTCGCGCCGGCGAGATCGTCGGTCTCTATGGCCTGATCGGCGCCGGACGGAGCGAGTTCGTCACCACGCTCTACGGCCGCCATCGCAAATCGGCCGGCCAGATTCTGTGGGAAGGCAAGGAAGTTCAGGTCAACTCCGAACATGACGCGATCAAGCTCGGCATGGCGCTGGCGCCGGAAAGCCGCCGCGACCAGGGCCTCTGCCTCAATCTGCCAGTCGGCTTCAACCTGAACCTGCCGATCTACAAGCGTATCTCGAACAATCTGCTGATTTCGAGCACGCAGGAGAAGACGCAAGCCGATCGCCAGATCGCCGATCTGCGCATCAAGACACCGACGCGCGGCGCGCTGGCATCCAGCCTGTCGGGCGGCAACCAGCAGAAGATCGTCATCGGCAAATGGCTGGCGCACGGCGCCAAGCTGTTCATCTTCGACGAACCGACGGTCGGCGTCGATGTCGGCACCAAGGCCGAGATCTACCGCCTGTTCAGCGCACTTTTGTCAAAGGGCGCCGGCATCATCCTGATCTCGTCCTATCTGCCGGAAGTCTATGAACTCGCCGACACGCTGCATGTGTTCCGGCGCGGCAAACTGGTGGCGACGCACGGTTTTCACGCCGCCAGCCACGAGGATATTCTCACTCAGGCGCTCGCCGAGAAACAAGAAAAGCTGGGAGGACAGATATGAGCACCGAGGCGATCGCCGTCGAAAAACCGAAGCGCAACTACAACGTCCTGTTTGGGCTGACGCTTTTGGCGCTGCTGGTTCTGCTCTGGATTCTTCTCTCCGTGGCGACGACGAGCTTCGCCTCCGCCAACAACATGGCCAATCTCTTGCGCCAGGGCTCGATGATCGCCATCATGGCGGTCGGCCAGACCTTCGTCATCATCACCGGCGGCATCGACCTGTCGGTCGGCGCCGTGGTCGGTTTCGCCACGGTGGTCGTGGCCATGATGATCAATGCCGGCTTCCCCATCTGGCTCGCCATTCTGGTGACGCTGCTGGTCGGCGTCGCCATCGGCATGTTCCACGGCTTCGGCATCGTCAAGATGGGCCTGCCACCCTTCATCATCACGCTGGCAACGCTGACCTCGCTGCGCGGCATCGGCCTTTTGATGACCAACGGCAATTCGATCAACATCAACAGCGACACCTTCACCGCCTTCTCGCGCAATTCCTTCATCGGCATCCCCAACCTGTTCTGGATGGTGATCCTGGTCGGCATTCCGGCCTATATCTTCCTGCACCACAGCCGCTGGGGCCGATACCTGTTTTCGGTCGGCTCCAACGCCGAGGCTTCGCGTCTGTCCGGCGTCAATGTCCAGCGCACCATCTACATGGCCTACACGCTGTCGGGCCTGTGCGCCGCCTTTGTCGGCGTGCTGCTGGCCGCCCGCATCGGCATCGGCAACCCGACGCAGGCCGAGGGCTGGGAACTGCAGGCGATCGCGTCTTCGGTCATCGGCGGCACCTCGCTGTTCGGCGCCGTCGGCTCGGTGCATGGGCCGCTGCTCGGCGCCTTCATCCTGGCCACCATCAACAACGGCGCCAACCTGCTCAACGTCAATTCGTTCTGGCAGCGCATCATCACCGGCGCGCTGATCATCATCATCGTCTACTTCGACGGCCTGCGCCGCCGCGGCAAGTAGCGATCCCG
>NZ_RZPQ01000044.1:0-16975 GCF_003999135.1 Mesorhizobium sp. M7A.F.Ca.CA.004.06.1.1
TTCGGGAATGGAAACACCTGCCGTGTTGGCTGCCGGCGGCGGCCGAAAGCTGGGCGGCGTGATCTGGCTGGCTGTCTGCGCGAATGCGCCGGCTTGAAGCCACAGGCACGCCGAGGCAACAAGCAGGATCAACCATCCCCCACGGGCTGCCAGCTCACCGAAAACTGGGTGACAGTCGTTATCCCTGCCAACCGCGATCTTGCTTGTATACTTCACTCAATCACTCGTCCTTCGAGGTAGAGTTCGGCAAAGCTTCGCCACCGCGCGAGATTTCATCGCTCGTTAATTGGCTTCTGCTTTCGAACTCATTTCCGGGAAGGCGTGCCCCCGCCGCTCGGATGTCGCGGAAACTATGCCGCGCTCTGGTGAACGTCAATTCAACGGGCGGCCGTCCGGCTGACTATTATTGGGAGGGGTTTTCCAAAGCGTAGCAACCGGTTAGCGGACCCCACCATGAACCGGTCGTGGCCTGCCCCATGTTCGGGTTGGGCTTGCTCTTCGCATTCGGTGCCTCTGGACACAGCTGTCGAAGGCTGGAAAATGTGGACGCGACTCCGCTGTTGGAGTTAACTCGGAACATGAGGAGGATGGCGCTGAATCTGGAAGACATTGCCGGCCATCCGGCCCTGCATCGCTGTGTCCAGGCACAGTCGTTGGCGCTGATCGACATCTATGAAACGAGCCCGCGACTGGCTTCCATTTTCGCCACGCAGCAGCGTTGGCTGATGGGTCATGTCGGCCTTGCCATGCATTTCAGGCGCGATCCGCACGACCGCCGCAAGGAGCTGACGGTATCGCGTTTCATCGAGTTCGTACACCAGCACGCGGTGGCCAGCCGCAACACGGCGGACGCTTTCATCAAGGAGATGCTGCACTATCATGTCGCCGAGTATGTTTCGGGTGGCGACGGGCGCACGCACCCCTTGCAGCCAACGGCGGCAACCGTGCAGACTTTCACCGGCTGGGTCCTTGCTCATCTGCAGACGCTGGATCATCTCGATGGTGCCGACCGGCTGGCCAGGTTCCTTGAGCGGCCCGACATGGTTGCCAGGCTGCAGCCTCTGGTCGCGGACGGCCTGCTTGCCTCCAAGCCGGTGCGTGAGCCCAACCAGACCTTTTCGCTGTTCATCTGGCTCAACAATGGCGGCATTGTCATGGACTGGCTGATGTCGGGCATCGACCCCGATCATGCCGGCCTGGACCGGATTCCGACCAGCGTGGTTTCGATCGGAGATTTCGCCAGATGGCTCAAGCTGTCGCGGACCCACCTCGCCCGCAAGCTGCGCGCTGCCGAGGAACTCGGCAGCATCGGCTGGCTCGGCCAGCGCGGCCATTCGGTGATGTGGGTGTCGAACACCTTCTACCAGGAGTACATGACCGTCCAGGCCGCCAAGCTGGCCATTGTCGATGCGGCATTCGCCGCCTGTTTTCCAGTCCCGGAAGACCGCTGAGGGTCGGCGCGATCGACATCTGCCCGGACCGAGAACATTGTCTCCTGGCGATCATAACCTGTTATAGACAGGGCGCGTCTGGACACGGGCCGTGAAGGCTGAGAATGTGATCTGCGTCTTCGTGGCCGTAAGGCTGGATCGGAGCATGGGGGGAATGACGCAGACCTTTGACCATATTGCCGGTCACCCGGCATTGCATCGCTGTGTCCGTGCCCAGGCGCAGGCGATGATCCAGGCCTATGGGATGAACCCGAGGCTCGCCTCGATATTTGCCACCCAGCAGCGCTGGTTGATGGCGCATATCGGCCTTGCCCTGCATTTCAGACGGGAGCCCGATGATTACCGCAAGCAGTTGACGGCGGCGCGTTTCATCGACGTCATCCGGGAGAATTCCGTCGCCAGCCGCAACACCGCCGACGCCTTCCTCAAGGAGATGCTGCATTACAATTTCATCGAGCACCTGCCGGCAACACAGGACGGCCGCATCCGCCCCATTCAGCCAACGGTGAACACGCTGGAGACGGTTGCCGGCTGGATGATGGCGCACCTGCACACGCTGGACAGTCTCAACGGTGCGAACCGTCTGGCGACGTTTCTGGAGCGGCCCGATGCTCTCGCCAGGGTGCAGCCGCTGGTGGCCGACGGCCTGATCTCCTCCAGCCCCGTGCGCGAGCCCAGGCAGACCTTTTCGCTGTTCACCTGGCTCAACAATGGCGGCGTCGTCATGGACTGGCTGATATCGGGCGTCGATCCCGACCATGCCGGCCTCGCTGAAATACCGACCGGCGTCGTCTCGATCGGCGATTTCGCCAAATGGCTCAAGCTGTCGCGAACCCACCTGGCACGCAAACTGCGGGATGCTGAAGACCTCGGCAGCGTTGGCTGGCTTGGCCAGCGCGGCAATTCGGTGATGTGGGTGTCGGGCGATTTCTACCGGGAATACATGACCGCCCAGGCCGTCAAGCTGGCTATCATCGATGCCGCGTTCGTCAAGGCCTTCGACTCGCCGGCAGGCAGCTGACCGGTGCGGCATCCCCGGTGCGGGGATGCCCAAGCCGGCGAGCCTTTCAGTCGATATCGAATGACACGCCCTGGGCGAGCGGCAGCGCCTTGGAATAGTTCACCGTGTTGGTGGCGCGCCGCATATAGGCCTTCCATGCGTCGGAGCCGCTCTCGCGGCCGCCCCCGGTTTCCTTTTCGCCGCCAAAGGCACCGCCGATCTCGGCGCCCGAGGTACCGATGTTGACATTGGCAATGCCGCAATCCGATCCGTCGACACCCAGGAAACGCTCGGATTCCTGCAGGTCTCGGGTGAAGATCGACGAGGACAGGCCTGCCCCCACGGCATTGTGCTCGTCGAGCACCGCGTCGAAGTCCGAATATTTCATCACGTAGAGGATCGGCGCGAAGGTCTCTTCCGTCACCGGTGACACCTGGCTTGGCATTTCGACCAGCGCCGGGTGCACGTAGTACGCATCCGGATGGCCGTTCTCGACCCGCGTGCCGCCGGTCACCTTGCCGCCATGGGCAGCGGCTTCCTTCAGCGCCTTCTGCATGGCGTCGAAGGCCGCCTTGTCGATCAGCGGCCCGACCAGCGAGGACGTCTCCAGCGGATTGCCGACAGACACACTCTCGTAGGCCTTCTTGAGGCGCGGAACCAAGGCGTCGTAGACGCTGTCATGCACGAACAGGCGCCGCAGCGTCGTGCAGCGCTGGCCGGCCGTGCCCATCGCTCCAAACGCAATCGCACGCAGCGCCATGTCGAGATCGGCGGTCGGGCAGACGATGCCGGCATTGTTGCCGCCGAGTTCCAGCACCGCGCGCGCAAAGCGCTTGGCCAGCCGCGGGCCGACGTCGCGGCCCATGCGGGTCGAGCCGGTTGCCGAAACCAGCGGCACTTTGGGGTGATCGACCAGGATCTCGCCGACGGCGCGGTCGCCGATCAGCACCGGCGCCAGGCCATCAGGTGCGTCCGCGCCGAAGCGCTCGACCGCACGCTTGAAGATAGCCTCGCAGGCAAGTGCGGTCAGCGGCGTCTTTTCCGACGGCTTCCACACCACTGCGTCGCCGCAGACCAGTGCCAGGGCGGCATTCCACGACCACACAGCCACCGGGAAGTTGAAGGCGGAAATGACGCCGACGACGCCGAGCGGATGCCAGGTTTCCATCATCCGATGGCCCGGGCGCTCGGTGGCGATGGTCAGGCCGTACAATTGCCGGGAGAGGCCTACGGCGAAATCGCAGATGTCGATCATCTCCTGCACTTCGCCGAGGCCCTCGGACGGGATCTTGCCGACCTCGATCGAGACCAGCCGGCCAAGCTCGGCCTTGTGCGTACGCAGCTCCTCGCCCAGCAGCCGCACCAGTTCGCCACGCCGCGGGCCTGGCACCATGCGCCAGGCTTGGAAGGCCTTGTGCGCGGCATCAATGATCTTAGCCGCTTCGGCCGGCGAGATCGTCCTCAGCGCCGCGATCTGCTCGCCCGTCACCGGGCTGCGCACGATCAGGTCGCCGCCGACAAGCGTCTCCTTGGCCACACCCAGTTTCGCCAGCAGTTCGGTCGTTTCCTTGCCTATCGTCATTCTTGTCCCTTTCAGATCCAGTCGCTCATAATGCATGTCGCCCAAAAGTGCCCCGCGGTTTTGGGACAACGACATGCACAAAAGGCATGCCGGTCAAAGCCTGGCGTCATGCTGCCCGCGTGCACAAAGGCACCTCAGGCACGATCATCGCGTGGCATTACTCGTTTCAAGGGAAAATCACCACCCCGGCATGGTCTAAGCCCAAACTGCACGATTGAGCCAGATGGGGCAGATGGCGCTCAGTTTGCCTTCTTGGCCGGTGGGCGTACCGCACCGTCCCTGATCAGCCGGTCGATATGCATGCGGATATGTGCCGCTTCCGCCGCCGTGTTAGCAAGCGCTATGGCGCGGTCGAAGGCGACGCGCGCCTCGTCCCCCCGGTCGAGTTGCATCAAGAGGCCCCCCTTGAGGCCGAAAAAATGGAAATAGCCGGAAAGCCGTTCTTCCAGCGGCTCGATCATGGCCAGCGCCTCTGCCGGTCCACGCACCTTCGAGACCGCGACAGCCCGGTTGAGCGTGACCACCGGCGACGGCTGCATCTGCTCCAGCAAGCGATAGAGCAGGTCGATCTCGTTCCAGTCGGTATCCTCCGCCTTTTCGGCCCGCGCGTGCAGTGCGGCAATCGCCGCTTGCACCTGGTAGGGGCCGGGCTTGCGATGGCGTAGCGCCTTGTCGACCAGCGCCAGCCCCTCATCGATCATCTTGCGGCTCCACAGGCTGCGATCCTGGTCTTCGAGCAGCACGATCTCGCCGCTCTCGTCGAAACGGGCCGGTGCGCGCGCATGCTGCAGAAGCAACAGCGCCGTCAGCCCCATGATCTCCGGCTCGGTCTGGAACAACCGCAGCAGGAGCCGTGCCAGCCGGATCGCCTCCTCGCACAGCGGTGCGCGGGCCGGCGCCTCGCCGCTGTTGGTCGAATAGCCCTCGTTGAAGACCAAGTAGACCATGGCGGCGACGGCGGCGAGGCGTTCCGACCGCTCGACCGCGCCCGGCGTCTCGAACGGCACGCCGGCGTCCGCAATGCGCGCCTTGGCGCGAGTGATGCGCTGCTCCATGGCGCTTTCGCCAACCAGGAAGGCGCGCGCGATCTGCTTGACCGTAAGACCGGAGACGATGCGCAGCGCCACCGCGATCTGCTGCGTTGCCGGCAGATCAGGATGGCAGCAGATGAACAGCAGCCGCAATATGTCGTCGCGGTAGTGCGCCCCGTCCAGCCGCTCGGCGATATCGCTCTCGGCGTCCTCCAGATCCGAAACCTGGTCTTCCTCCGGCATCGGCGCCTGCTTGGCGCGCTTGCGCACCGCATCGATGCCGCTGTTGCGGCCGACGAAGATCAGCCACGCCGCCGGGTCGCGCGGCGGCCCGTTCTGCGGCCAGTTCTTCAGCGCCCTGAGGCACGCGTCCTGGAAAGCTTCCTCCGCCGTATCGAGATCGCGGAAATAACGCAGCAGCGCACCCATCGCCTGCGGGCGGGCGGCGCTGATCGCGGAGCTGATCCAGGCCATTTCGGTCATGCGGAAACCTTGGCGGGATTGAAGATCGAGACCGGCCGGATCTCATAGGAGCCGCCGCTCGGGTTGACTTCGGAAAGCTCGCGGGCGAACTCCACCGCCTCGTCGAGATCGGCGCATTCGAGCGTGTAGAAGCCGAGGAACTGTTCCTTGGTCTCGGCGAACGGCCCGTCGATGACGACCGATTCGCCCTTGACCTTTCTCAGGGTCGTCGCGGCGGTCGTCGGCAGAAGCCGTGCCACCGGGCCGAGCCGACCAGCCTTGGCGTACTTGTCCTGAACGTCGAGGAGATTGGCCATGACCTCGTCGTCCTGTGCCTTGCTCCAGGAGCAGACGACATCTTCGGAGGCATAGCAGAGGATTGCGTAGAGCATGGCGGGTCCTTTTCTCTGTCAAAGGACGAAACAGTAAGACCGATCCCGACACGACGTCGATAAAAAAATCCAGATGTAGACGGATTTGGCCACGGCCAGCCGCGCCGGTCAGCTTTCTCCCAGTTTCAGCCATCGCAGCACGAGAGCTTCCTCGTCATCGAGACCATCGATGGAGCGTTTGCGTTTGTTGGCTTGTGCCATTTCATTCAGCAACCGCCCCTCGGACCACGCTTCGAAGACCCGCGGATGGATATAGCATTTGCGGCAGACGGCGCGCGTATTGCCCAGCCGCTCGGCAACCTTGTCGATGACGCTGTTCATCGCCCTGTTTCGCTGTGCCTGGCTTTGCGGCAGTTCCGTTTGGGCAAACAGCGACGCGGCGTGAATGGTGCCGCCCCAGGTGCGGAAATGCTTCGAACTGAAGGCGTCACCGACCGCCTCACGGATATAGCGGTTGACGTCCTCGGAGCGGACCGGCCGCCTGTTGCCGTCCTCATCGAGATACTGGAACAGCTTCTGGCCTGGCAGGTCCTGTGCGCCGCGCACAATCCTGGCGATGCGGCGGTCGACCAGCTTCAGCTTCCACTCCTTGCCCGACTTGCCCTTGAAGGCAAAGCGCAGGCTTGAACCGACAATATCCACATGCCGGTCGCGCAACGTGGTCAGCCCGAAACTCTTGTTGTCGCGGGCGTAGGCGGCATTGCCGACCCGGATCATCGTGTTATCGAGCAGCCAGACGACCGCGGCGACGACACGCTCGAACGGCAGGCCACGACGGCGCAGATCGCTGTCGATCCTGTGCCGCAGGTCCGGCAGGCTCTCGGCGAAAGCAACCAGGCTCGAATATTTGGCACCATCGCGCTCTTCGGCCCATTGCGGATGATAGCGATATTGCTTGCGTCCGCGCTGGTCCCTGCCGGTTGCCTGGATATGGCCGTCCGCGTCCGGCGAAATCCACACATCCGTCCAGGCCGGCGGAATGACGATCGCCTCGATGCGGGCCCTGGTAGTGTCCGAAACTGTCCCTCCGTCCGGCCCCTGGTAGGAAAACCCCTTGCCCGTCTTTAGCCGTCGGATACCGGGCTCGGCATCGCTGACATAGCTAAGCGACGCATGGTCGGCCGAGCTTTGTGCCCCGTTTTTGGGCGCACCATCTGGCGATACAGCGTCCTCGCCAGCCGGTCGGCTGGGCGACAATCCGGATTTTTGCAACATGTCGGCTCCACGCGAATTCCGTAGATAAGCCACTGGCCGACCGCTGGTTCCACCCGCCGTCCGAAAAGCGCCTCGCGCCGATATCGCGGTGGCTGGCGCCTACAGAGCGCCTTGCAGCTTGATCGGCGGCGCGGACAAACGCCGCCGCGCCGCGAGCTTGAACCTGTAGCGCAGGCAGCGCCAAGCTTCTGAGCGCCGCTTCGGCGCGGCCGCGGCTACCGCCAGGAAGCGCGCCGCGGTGCCCAGGTCGCCGCGCGCATAGTGGACCCGGGCGATCTTGAGGGCGACAAGCCCTTCCCTGGCCTTGAGCGCCGACAACGGGATGTTGCAGTCGGTGAGTGTGCGCAGTTCCCGGCGCCAGTCCAGAAAGCGCCGCACCGGGTTGAGGGCAAAGCGGTCATCGGAACGTACCGGCGAAACCTCATAGACCATGACAGGTTGCGAGACCATGGCGAGCGATGCCTTGCTCATCAGCCGTGCCCAGAACAGCGTGTCCTCGTCATAGGCCATTCCGATGGGGAACCGCGTCTCGCCGATCAGGGTCCGCGATGCCAGAACGCTGCCCACGGCGACCGAACGTATATCGCCTTTCACATAGGCCGAGGCATTTGCCAGGCACGCAGCCTGATAGCCGTTCGGCATCTTGATCTGCCGGTCCTGGCCGTTCACCCGTCGCCGGTAGGCACCCACGATCATGTCGGCCTCCGGCCGCTCCTGAGCCTTGCGGAGCAGTGCGCGCAACCCGCCCCGCAGATGCAGGTCGTCGGCATCGATCAGGTAGACCCAGGAATAGACCGCTTCGGCCAGCGCCACATTGCGGGCACCGCCTGCATCGCGGCATTTGGCCGACAGCACGCGCAGCGGCAACGAGAGTTGTGCCGCGGCCTCCCGCGCGATGGTTGCCGTGCCATCGGTCGACGCATCGTCGACCAGCAATATCTCGCCGATGATCTCGGCCTCGCTGCGTAGCGATGCCAGCGTTGCAGCAATGGTCGCCGCCGCGTTACAGGCAGGAATGACGACGCTGATTGCTCTCAATTACAAAACCTCGCGCCATGCGCTTGAGGATACAACTACCGTCACCCCGAAACGAATACAGACTAGCGGCCGCATCGGTATTTGAGAAGCAGTCTTGTCCATCCCGAATTGCGGCGCAAATACCGCTGCGTGTACGACCTGCTTCAGGCTCTTTCGAGCACGACCGGAATGACGTCGACAGCTTGCTCGCCAACCTGTCCCCCCGTGGTCTTGAGCACGCCGACGATCGGCGCCACGTCCGAATAGTCGCGGCCGTGGCCGACGGTGATATGGTCGTTGCTGGCCCGCATGCCGTTGGTCGGATCGAATTCCTGCCAGCCCGCATCGCGCCCGCACCAGACCTTGACCCAGGCATGCATGGCATCGGCGCCTTCCAGCCGGGGCTTGCCCTTCGGCGGGATGGTGCGCAAGAAGCCGCTGACATAGCCGGCCGGAATACCGAGCCCGCGCAGGCCGGCGATCATGATGTGTGAAAAGTCCTGGCAAACGCCGCGCTTCAACTTGAAGGCATCACTGGCCCGGGTCCGCACCGTTGTCGCTTCGCCGTCATAGGTGAAATCGCGATGGATGCGATTGCACAGGCTCACGGCCGTGCCGGCGGCGGAGCCGGCGATGCTGTCGCGTGCGTAAGCGGTGATCGCATCGTCGATGCCGGCATGGGTGCTGGCCGTCAGGAAGTGGTGCGGTGCATCAGGTGCCAGAGACCGCATCGCGGCGAGTTCTTGCCTCAGCCGGGCGATATCGGGCGACACGTCGAGCCCGGGCTCGGGCCGAGACACCGACACGCGGGCGCTCATCCTGATGTCGAGCGCGTCATGCGCGTCGCGAAAGGCGATCGAGGTGACGTTGTTGCCGAAGAAATCGGAAAAGTCGGAACGTTCGTTGGGTGCCGGCGCAAAGGACAGGGATGCGGCGATGACACGCTGCACGCCTGATATCGTCGACGGCAGTACGCGCACCTGATGACGACCGCCGCCGGCCGCCGCAGCGTAATCGTAATGCAGATGAAGCCTGATGTCGTAGAGCATGTTCTATTTTTCTGCCTTTGCGCAGGTTCTTGTCGCAAAACCCGTGCGACACTTTTGCGGAACCTGCTTAGCCGAAATAGGCTTTGGCGAGGCTGTTGTAGAGGCCGCCGATTTCATAGGCGAGGTCGTCCAGCGCCTTTGCCGTCATATCCGAAGGCTCCTTGATGGCGATCTGGGTGTTGAGCTGCAGGATTTCCTTCGCCGCCGGCGACATTTGTCCCTCCCCGCCGAGCGACGGCAACAGGCCGATTTCGGCCTTCAGCCTTTCGAGCTGGAACAGGATGGAGCGCGGATTGAGCGGATCGAGCGCCAGCAGGTCGATCACCGTGCGCCGACCGGCCTGCACCGGATATTGGCGGCGATGGGTCATCACGCTGTCGCCGATTTCCAGCATCATGTCCAGCGCGCCGTCCGGCGCCTTGGCGCTGGTCAGCCGCGACAGCGTGCGGGAGATCTGGATACCGCGCTCCAGCCGGCGGCCGATCTCGAGGAAGCGCCAACCGGCGAAGCGGTACATGTTCTCGTGCAGCAGGCCGGAAAAGCCGGCGAGCTTGCGCAGGATGACCGTCATCGCCCGGGTCGCGTCGTCGCCGGGCGCGACCGTCGTTGCGAACTGATGGATGGTTTTCGACAGGTCCTTCAGCGCCAGCCAGCCATCGGGCGAGAAGCGGTCGCGGATCTGCCCGGCGCTGTAGACCGCACTATCCAGCGTGCCGATCAGCCCTGACGGGATCGCCGTCTCCACATCGATGCCGAAAGGTTCGAGATAATCCCTGATGTCGGCGAGCAGCGGCATATCCGGGTCGGAGGTTTCGGCGAGCCGCACATGGTAGGCGCGCAGGATGCGCACCGTGTCTTCCGAGCGCTCGATATAGCGGCCGAGCCAGGTCAGGTTCTCCGCCGCGCGACTGGGCAGGCTGCCGGGCCTGGTGCGGCTGAAACTGTCGCCTTCTTGCGGCAGCAGCGTCTCGCGCTCCACCGGTTTGTCGCTGACAACCCAGACATCCGCCGCCTGGCCGCCACGCTGCATGGCGATCGCCGTCGGGTCGAGCGACAGGCCGATTCGGGCAAAACCGCCCGGCATCACCGTCCAGCCCTCCGGCGTTCGCGCCAGGTAGACGCGCAGGCTGGCTGGCCGCGGCTCCAGCCAGCCGCCGACATAGACGGGCGTCGTCGAAAGCGTCACCGCTTCCTGGCCGACGAAATCGCCGCCATCACGTTCAATGCGCGCCACCAGTTCCGCCCGCTCCCCGGCCGACAGAGCCGAGCCTAGCTTCGTTGAATCGTCGTCCTCGAAGGCAAGCCTCGTCGACAGCGCCGGCCCGATCACCATGCGATCGATGTTGGCCAGCACATGCGCGCGTTCGGTTGCTTGCCCGCACCACCATGTCGCGACGCTTGGCAGCAGCAATTCCTCGCCCCGCAAGGCCCGTGAAATCTTGGGCAGGAAGGCAAGCAGCGCGCGCGTCTCCATCAGGCCGGAGCCCAGCGCGTTGACGGTAGCAACCGCGCCCTGGCGGATCGCCTCGACCAGGCCCGGCGTGCCGATCTGCGAATCCGCGCGCAGTTCAAGCGGATCGGCGAAGGCGGCGTCGAGCCGCCGCCACAACACGCTGATCGGCATCAGGCCGGAAACTGTGCGCACCATCAGCCGGCTGCCGGAGACGGTCAAATCCTCGCCTTCGAGCAGCATGATGCCGAGGTAGCGGGCGATGTAGGCGTGCTCGTAATAAGTTTCGTTGAGCGGCCCCGGCGTCAGGATGGCGACGCGGCCGTCGGTTTCCTTGGCCATGCCGATCAGCGCGTCGCGAAAACGGCGGAAAAAGCCGGCAAGGCGGTGCACATGCATCTCGCCATAGATGTCGGACAGCGCGCGCGTGGTGGCGACGCGGTTTTCCAGTGCGAAACCGGCGCCGGACGGCGCCTGCGTGCGATCACCCAGCACCCACCATCGGCCATCAGGCCCGCGGCCGAGTTCGAAGGCGCAGAAATGCAGGAAGTGGCCGCCGGCCGGCCTGGTGCCGACGACAGGCCGCAAATATTCCGGGCTGGCGGCGATCAATCCCGCCGGCAGGATGCCTTTCTCGACCAGCCGGTTCGGCCCGTAGATATCGGCGATGGTTTCCTCGAACAGGTCGGCGCGCTGCACGAGGCCGGCGCTGATCGCCGCCCACTCGCTCTCCTCGATGAGAACCGGGACATGCGCCAGCGGCCATTCGCGCTCATTGGCACCGGCCTTGTCATAGACGCGGTAATAGACGCCGGCATCGCGCAGATACTGGTCGGCGCGGGCAAAGCGCTGGCCGAGCTTTTCAGCGCCAAGTTCCTCGAGCGCCTCGACAAAATGCTTCCAGGCCGGGCGAGGATTGCCTGACGCATCGACCATCTCGTCGACGACGCCGTCGATCGGCTGGTAGTGCTCCAGCAGGCTGTGGGTCTGCGGCTTGCCGCGTCCCCTCTTGTGATTCCCCTTTGCCATCGCTGATCAGAGTCTTGCCGGCCGCCGAAGGTCAAGGGTCATCGGGAAATCTTCCGCCGGTTGTTCTTCACGGATCACATAGGCGGATGGCGTATGACCGCGCGGTTCGAAGCGGGCGAGCCGCCGAGCTTCCGCCTCGTTGCCATTGACCGGAAAGGTGTCGTAATTGCGCCCGCCGGGATGGGCGACATGGTAGACGCAGCCGCCGACCGCACGTCCCGACCAGCGGTCATAGATGTCGAAGACCAGCGGCGTGTTGACCGGCAGCGCCGGATGCAGGCCCGATGCCGGCTGCCAGGCCTTGAAGCGGACGCCCGCCACCGCGACCTCTCTGTTGTCCGTCACCTTCATCGGCACGATACGGCCGTTGCAGACGATCGCGTGGCGCTCCGGATTCAACCCTTCGGTCTTGACCTGCAGCCGTTCGACCGAGGAATCGACGAAACGCACGGTGCCGCCGATCGCGCCTTGCTCGCCCATGACATGCCAGGGTTCGAGCGCCTGCCGCAGTTCCAGCTTGATGCCGGCATGCTGAACCTGACCGCAGAAGGGGAAGCGGAATTCGAGCTGGGCGTCGAACCATTCGGGCCTGAATTCGAAGCCGTTGAGCTTGAGGTCGTCGAGCACGTCGAGGAAATCGGCCCAGACATAATGCGGCAGCATGAAACGATCGTGCAGTGAGGTGCCCCAGCGCACGAAGCGGCCATCGAGCGGGCTCTTCCAGGCACGGGCAATGATCGCCCTGACAAGCAGTTGCTGCGCGAGGCTCATGCGTGCATTGGGCGGCATCTCGAAGCCGCGGAATTCGACCAGTCCCAGCCGACCGGTCGGTCCGTCCGGCGAAAACAGTTTGTCGATGCAGATTTCCGAACGATGCGTATTGCCGGTGACGTCGGTCAACAAATTGCGGAACAGCCGGTCGACCAGCCATGGCAAGGGTGCGTTGCCCCGGTCCGGATGCGGTACCTGCGCCATCGCGATCTCAAGCTCGTAGAGCGAGTCGTGACGCGCCTCGTCGAAGCGTGGCGCCTGGCTGGTCGGCCCGATGAACAGGCCGGAGAACAGATAGGACAGCGACGGATGGCGCTGCCATTGCAGCACCAGGCTCTTCAGCAGGTCCGGCCTTCGCAGGAAGGGGCTGTCATTGGGTGTCGCACCGCCGACCACGACATGGTTGCCGCCGCCGGTGCCGGTGTGGCGGCCGTCAATCATGAACTTGTCGGCGCCAAGCCGTGTCTGCCGCGCTTCCTCATAGATCGCCGTCGTCGTCGCCACGCAATCCTGCCAGTTGGAAGCAGGATGGATGTTGACCTCGATGACGCCGGGATCAGGCGCGACGCGGATGACGTTGAGGCGCGGATCGTGAGGCGGGCCGTAGCCCTCGATATGCACGGGAAGGCCGATCGCCTTCGCCGCGTTCTCGGCCGCAGCGACCAGTTCGAGATAGTCTTCCAGCGCCTCGACCGGCGGCATGAACACGCAAAGCCGCCCATCGCGCGGCTCGACCGAAAGCGCGGTGCGCACCGCGCCGCCGATCTCGGTGATCTCTTGTTCGACCCGGTCCTGCTGGCCGGTCGCAGCGGTGAACGATGCCGCTTGCTGGCGGCGCGCCATCTCGTCGGCGCCTTCCAGTTCAGCCGGAGCCGCCGAGGACAGGATGGCTTCACGCGTGGGCAGCGGTCCGCGTGGCAGCGACGGATCGACCGGCACGATGTAGGGGAATTGCTCCGGCGGCACATAGGGCAACGTGCCGAGTGGCAGGCGGTAGCCGACGGGTGAGTCGCCGGGTACCAGGAACAGCCGGCCGCGCCGCGTCTTCCATTTTTCCGAGCGCCAGCGCGGATCCGATGCCTGGCTATTCCAGCGCTGCACCGGCAGCACATAGCCGGACGGCTTGGTCAGCCCGCGTTCGAACACTTTCGCCATGCGGCTGCGTTCTTCCGGGTCCTCCAGCCTGGAGTTGGACGGATCGACATTGTCGGGCAGCTTGCCTTCCTTGAGCAGCCATTCGGCCGGATCCTCATAGGCTTCGCTGACCATGGTCTTGTCGATGCCGAGTTCGCCGGCAATCGCGGTGAGCAGGCTTTCGGCCTGCTTCGGGCCGATATCGGCCTCGCTCTTTTCGCGTGCGATCAGGGACGGATCGCTCCACACTGGCTGGCCGTCGGCACGCCAGTAGAGCGAAAAGGTCCAGCGCGGCAGGCTTTCGCCCGGATACCATTTGCCCTGGCCGTAGTGGAGAAAGCCGCCGGGCGCGAAGCGCTCGCGCAGTTTACGGATCAGTTCGTCCGCCTTTTCGCGCTTGGTGGGACCGACGGCGGCGGTGTTCCACTCGGCCGACTCGAAATCGTCGATCGACACGAAGGTCGGCTCGCCGCCCATGGTGAGCCGCACGTCCCCGGCCGCGAGAGCGGCATCGACCTTGTTGCCCAACGCATCGAGAGCCTGCCAGCTTTCGTCCGAGAACGGCTTGGTGATGCGCGGATGTTCGGCGATGCGGTCGACCCGCATCTCGAAGCCGAATTCGACATTGGCGAAGCTTGCCAAGCCGGAAATGGGAGCCGCGTTGCGGAAATGCGGCGTCGCCGCCAGCGGCACATGGCTTTCGCCGGTGAGCAGGCCAGAGGTCGGATCGAAGCCGATCCAGCCGGCGCCGGGAAGATACACCTCGCACCAGGCATGCAGATCGGTGAAGTCTATCGCCGTTCCCGGCGGACCGTCGAGTGCTACCAGATCGGGCTTCAGCTGGACCAGGTAGCCGGAAACGAAGCGCGCGGCGATGCCGAGGTTGCGTAGGATCTGCACCAGCAGCCAGCTCGAATCCCGGCACGACCCTTTTTTCGCGGCCAAGGTCTCTTCCGGCGAGAACACGCCGGTTTCCATCCGCACGATATAGGCGATCTCGCGCTGCAGCCGAGCATTGAGGTCGACGAGGAAATTGACGGTATTGGGAGCGCTGCGATCAATGGTGTTCAGCAGCGCCGACAGCAGCGGTCCCGCCGGTTCCGGCGTGCGATAGATGGCGAGATCGTCGCGGATTTCTTCCGGATACTCGAATGGAAACGCCTCGGCCGACGGCTCGACGAAGAAATCGAACGGATTGTAGACCGTCATGTCGGCGACGAGGTCGACCTCGATCTTCAACTCCGTCACCGGCTCCGGAAACACGAAGCGGGCTAGGAAGTTGCCGTAGGGGTCCTGCTGCAGATTGACGAAGTGGTTGGCCGGCTCGACCTTGAGCGAATGGCTCAGCACCTTGGTGCGGGAATGCGGCGCCGGCTGCAGCCTGATGATCTGGGGCCCGAGAACCACCGGCCGGTCGTACTTGTAGTGGGTCAGGTGGTAGACAGCTGCCAGAATTGCCATGGAGCCCCGGAATTCAGCGTTTCAAACGATTTCGCTGAACCCTGACACATCTGGCGACCATTCTCCAAGCAGAGATGTTGCGGTGCACCTAATTTAAGCAACGGTTGCCGGCTCAGAAAAACGCCTGTATCCCCGTCTGCGCCCGTCCCAGGATCAGCGCATGCACGTCATGCGTGCCTTCATAGGTGTTGACCGTCTCCAGATTCTGCGCGTGGCGCATGACGTGGTAGCCGATCTGGATACCGTTGCCGCCATGCATGTCGCGGGCCTGGCGGGCGATGTCGAGCGCCTTGCCGCAATTGTTGCGCTTGACGATCGAGATCATTTCCGGCGCCATCTTGCCTTCATCCAGCAGTCGCCCGACGCGCAAGGATGCCTGCAGCCCAAGCGCGATCTCGGTCTGCATATCCGCCAGCTTCTTCTGGTAGAGCTGCGTGCCGGCCAGCGGCTTGCCGAACTGCTTGCGATCGAGACCGTATTGGCGGGCGCGGTGCCAGCAATCCTCGGCGGCGCCCATCGAGCCCCAGGAAATGCCGAAGCGAGCCCGGTTGAGGCAGCCGAACGGTCCGCCAAGGACTTTTGCGTTGGGCAGCAGCGCGTCTTCGCCGACCTCGACGCCTTCCATCACCACCTCGCCGGTGATCGACGCCCTCAGCGACAGCTTGCCGCCGATCTTCGGCGCCGAAAGCCCCTTCATGCCCTTTTCCAGCACGAAGCCACGGATCTCGTCCTTGCCGTTCTCGCCCTTCAGCTTCGCCCAGACGACGAACACGTCGGCGACCGGCGCGTTGGAAATCCACATCTTCGAACCGGACAGCTTGTAGCCGTTGGCTGTCCTCTCGGCGCGTGTCTTCATGCCGCCCGGGTCGGAGCCGGCATCCGGCTCGGTCAGGCCAAAACAGCCGATCCACTCGCCGCTGGCAAGCTTGGGCAGGTACTTCCTGCGCTGTTCGTCCGAGCCATAGGCGTAGATCGGGTACATCACCAGCGACGACTGCACTGACATCATCGAGCGATAACCCGAGTCGACACGTTCGACTTCCCGCGCGACCAGCCCATAGGTGACGTAGTTCGCGCCAAGCCCGCCGAATTCCTCGGGGATGTTGATGCCGAGCAGGCCGGCCTCGCCCATTTCGCGGAAGATCGCGGCATCGAAAGTTTCGTTGAGGTAGGCGTCCTCGATCCGCGGCGCCAGTCTGTCGGCGGCGAAGGCGGCCGCGCCGTCGCGCACCATGCGCTCGTCTTCCGAAAGCTGGCCCTCGATCAGGAACGGATCTTCCCAGACGAATGCGTTCTTGTCGGCGGCCATCGCGTTTCTCCCAAACCAATGCATGTCGCTCAAAACGATGACATGCATGAAGCAAAATGTTGGCCCGTTCTATCGGCCTGCGCCTCGAAAAAATCAAACGAAATTGATTCACCGATCAATGAGCTCTAGGAATGGGTCATGAGTGTCCAACGCCGCCTTTTGCCCAACATAAGCGCCCTTGCCGCCTTCGAGGCTGTGGCCCGGCTGGGCAGTTTCACCGCTGCCGCCCAGGAGCTCGATTTGACCCAGGGCGCAGTCAGCCGGCAGATCAGATCGCTTGAAGACCAATTCGGCCGCCGGCTGTTCGAACGCGACAGCCGCAATGTCAGGCTGTCGACATCGGGCGAAATCTACGCCGAGGCGGTGCGTTCGGCACTTGGCCAGTTGCGTGACGCAGCCCTTGGATTGATGAGCAATCGGCATAGCGGCATCCTGAACCTTGCCATTCTGCCGACCTTCGGCACGCGCTGGCTGATGCCGATGATCCCCGATTTCGTCGAAAGCAATCCCGATATCACCATCAATTTCGTCACTCGCGTCGGCCGCTTCGACTTTGCCAGGGAGAGGCTGGATGCCGCCATCCACTATGGCCTGCCGGACTGGCCTGAGGCCGACTCGACAC
>NZ_RZPQ01000450.1:0-4894 GCF_003999135.1 Mesorhizobium sp. M7A.F.Ca.CA.004.06.1.1
TTCTGGGCCAGCACGATATAAAGCGCCCAGAAGCCGCCGGCCGCCAGCGCCAGCATCACCCCGATCGGATCAAGCGGCGCGAGGGAATGAACGAAGGGCGACAACAGCAGGATGCCGGCCACCGCCAGCGCGATCCAGGCAAAGTCGCTGGCGCGCCGCGAGCTTAAGGTCGCCACCAGAAGCGGGCCGGTAAACTCCAGCGCCACCGCGATGCCGAGCGGAATCCTGGCCAGCGCTGCGTAGAACAGGAGGTTGAGCGCGCAAAGCGTCACCCCATAGGCGACCAGCCACGGCAGAGTGGCACGCGAGGGCCGCATCTGCCAGGGCCGCAGCACCGCGATCAGCATCAGCGCACCGATGACCAGCCGCAGCGTTGTCGTGCCTTGCGCGCCGATCTGCGGGAACAGGCCCTTGGCGAAGGCGGCGCCGATCTGGATCGACACCATAGCGCCCATCAGTGCTGCGACCGGCAGGGGCGCCGCTTGGCGACTGGCAACCGGCGTCGATGTCACTTGGTTTTGTCCTTCCCCGATGCCAGGGCAGAAACCGCCTGACGGTGTGGAGTTAGGACGAACCAGCCGGCCTGTCGTGAGGCAGCGGCAACTGCTCGCTAGGGCAAGGACTGCAGGCACCCTATGAGTCTCCCGGACCGCGGAGCGTTCATTGCCGCGGCGCACAAGAATAGCTGGAGATGATCCTGTAGGTGCCAGACCGCAACGACACGCTTCAGGCGGTGGCAGCCGAGCGCTTGAAGAGGATGGTGACTTTAGTGCCCTCGCCAGCGCTCGACTTCACGTCGAACTCCGCCTTGGCATTCTCGGTCAGCGAGCGGGCGATCAGCGCGCCGAGTTTGCCGCGCTTGGGCCAGCTCTCGCCCTCCGGCAGGCCAATGCCGTCATCGGCGATCACGATGCGGCAGCCATCGCCGTCAACCACGCTGTGCAGGGTGATCGTGCCGCCGTTGCGCCCCTGGAAGGCATGTTTGAGCGCATTGGTCAAAAGTTCGTTCACCACCAGCCCGGTCGGCATGGCGACGTTGATCGACACCGGATAGGTGTCGACCTTCATGTCGAGGCGGATGCCCTCGACCGCATGCGAGTTCATCACCGCCGACGCGATCTGGCTGAGATAGACACCAAGATCGACCTCATCCTTGTCATAGTCCCCCGACAGCGTCTGGTAGAGGATCGCCAGCGCATCGACGCGACCTGCCAGCCGCTCGAAACGCTTCTGATCCGGTTCGGCCGCGTTGCGCGTCTCCATCCGGATCAGTGCGGTGATCATCTGGAGATTGTTCTTTACCCGGTGCTGCAGTTCGCGCAGCAGCGTGTCCTTCTCGCGGATGCGCTCATCGAGCGATCGCGCATCCTCCGTTTCGCCATGGGCCGAGACGTCGACCAGCGCCACCAGCCGGAAGCAGACCTTGCCATTGTCGTCCTCGATGACATTGGAATAGACGTCGACGATCGCCGGTTGGTCTTCTGTCCGCTCCAGCCGGAACGTGCCGATGAAATCGGTGTCCTCGACCACGACCTCGAACAGCGGCCGGTCCTTCTGCTTGTGCAGGCCGGTGCCGGAAAGCGCCGCCCAGTGTTGCCGAGCGAGCGTCGCCGCCTTGAGGCCGGACAGTTTCTCGAATTCCGGATTGGCATAGACGACACGCTCCTTCGAACCGAGATCCGAGACGGCAATGGCGATCGGTACCTGGTCGAGGAACTTCTTGAACTGTTCGCTTTCCAGCGCGCTGGCAAGGTCCGGCGTTTCGAGCAGCTGCCCGACCGCTTCGGCCTTCTGTGTATCGGATGTCATCTGCGGCGCCTGTGCTGTGTGATCACCATCAATAACAGCGATGCGATCTCCCCGCCATCGCCAAAGCACGAGGCGGCATTTCACGCGCCGTCACAAGTGGTGTGTCGCACAATCTCGAAATCTGCGTAGCCGCGTCGAAATTGACCGAGGCCCAGGGAACCGCTCACGAGGCCGGCTTCGACGCCAGCCTTGGCCCGGTCTTGACGTCGACGATCTCAGGCTTGGCACTGTCCACCGTGCCATCCCAGCCGCCACCGAGCGCCTTGTTGAGGGCGATGTAGTTGGTCGCCAGCAGGACGCGGCTTTGCAGCAGCGAGTCCTCGGCCGAGTAGAGCGAGCGCTGGGCGTCGAGCACATCGAGAAGGCTTGTCTCGCCGGCCTTGTAGAGCGTGCCTTCGAGCCGCGCCGCATCGCCATAGGATTTCGCCGAAGAGGCGAGCTTGCCGATCCGGATGCGCTCCTGCGACAACAGCACAAGCGCGTTCTCGACATCCTCGAGCGCCGTCAGCACCGAAGACCGGTATGCGATGAAATATTGATCGCGCTGCGCCTTGGCGACCTCGACGGCCGCCTGCAATTGACCGGCATTGAACAAGGGCACGCTGAGCGTCGGCCCGAACGACCAGCCGATCGACGAATTCTTGCCGAGATCGCCAAGCTTCAGCGCCGCCGTGCTGATGTCTCCCGTCAGGCTGACCGAGGGATAGCGGGCGGCCTCTGCCTGGCCGATCTTGGCGGTGTATTGCGCATATTGGCGTTCCGCCATGCGCAAATCGGGTCGCGAAAGCAAGAGGTCGGCGGGAATTCCGGTGGGCATCGGCAGGCGTGGTGCAGGGATCGGGGCGACCCGCTTCAGCCGCTCGCTGAGCGAGGCAGGCGGCCGGCCGGCCAGCACGGCGAGACGATGCACGGCCTGGGCATAGCTTGCCTCCAGCGTCGGCACCGCGGCTTCGGTGCTCGCTGCCTGCCCCATCGCCTTGGCGACATCGGCGGCGGTCGCCGTGCCCGCCTGCGCCATGGTGCGGGTAAGTTCGGCGGTCTGCCTTTGCGACGCGGCCGAGCGCCGGGCGAGCGCGATGCGGGCCTGGTAGCCGCGCGCCTGGGTATAATAGGAAGCGACATCGCCGACCAGGGTAAGAAGCGTCGAGCGCAGTTCCTCCTGCGAGGCGTCCAGCCCGTAGCGCGCGGCCTCGACGCCTCTGCGGTTGGCGCCGAACAGGTCGAGTTCCCAGCTTGCATCGAAGCCGGCCTGGTACTCGCTGTAGGTGGCGTCAGAGCCTGATGTGGTCTCGGCTGACTTGTTGCGGGTGGCCGAGCCGGAGCCGTCGACCGACGGCAGCAACGTGCCGGCACTCTGGCGGTAGCTGGCGCGCGCCTCGCGGATTTTTGCCTTGGCGGTGGCGACATCGAGATTGCCGGCAACCGCTTCCTCGACAAGCGTGTTCAGCTCGGGATCGCGCAGCCGCTGCCACCATTTTGACAGTTGCGCCGGCTGGGCAGGCTTTGTCGGCTTGTGGCCGCTCCAGCTTGCTGGCATCGCCAATATGGGCGTCTGATAATCCGGACCGACGACGCATCCCGCGAGCAGGACAGCGGTAATCATAGGCGCAAGAAGCCGCCTCGCGGCCACCGAGCCACGTTCCAAACCTGTCATGTGAAGTTGTCCTTATTGCTGGTTGGCCGTCACCGGCGTCTCGCCCGTATCTGGTTTGGCCGCCCTGCCCTTGAAGATGCGCCGCACGGTGACGAACAGCAGCGGCACCAGGAAGACACCGATCACCGTCGCTGCGATCATCCCGCCCATCACGCCGATGCCGACGGAGTTCTGCGCACCCGAGCCCGCACCGCTGGCAATCGCCAGCGGCAACACGCCGAGGATGAAGGCCAGCGACGTCATCAGGATCGGCCGCAGCCGCTGTCGTGCTGCCTCCAGCGTCGCCTCGACGAGCCCCATCCCGGCGGTCTGCCGCTCGATGGCGAACTCGACGATGAGGATGGCATTCTTGGCCGCGAGACCGATCGTGGTCAGCAGGCCGACCTTGAAATAGACGTCGTTGGACTGGCCGAACAGGCTTGCCGCCAGCAGCGCGCCGAAGATGCCGATCGGCACCGACAGCATGACCGCGAACGGGATCGACCAGCTCTCATAGAGTGCTGCCAGGCAAAGGAACACCACAAGGGCCGAGATCGCATAGAGCGACAGCGCCTGGTTGCCGGAAAGCTTCTCCTGGTGCGACAGCCCTGTCCATTCGTGGGAATAGCCGGCCGGCAGCTGCGCCACCAGCTTGTCGATCTCGTCCATGGCGGCACCCGAGCTGATGCCCGTGGCCGCCGCGCCCTGGATCTCGACAGCCGCCGATCCATTGTAGCGTTCGAGCCTGGGCGAACCGAATGTCCAATGGCTGGAAGCAAAGGCCGAGAACGGCACCATCGCCCCGCTGGCGTTGCGGACCTGCCATTTGTCCAGATCTTCCGGCTGCATGCGGAAGTTCGGGTCCGACTGCAGATAGACCGGTTTCACCCGCCCGCGATCGATGAAGTCGTTGACGTAATCGCTGCCCCAGGCGGTCGAAAGCGTGTTGTTGATGTCGGCCAGGCTGACGCCCAGCGCGCTGGCTTTTTCCTGATCGATGTCGACCGAGAATTGCGGCTGGTCTTCCTGCCCGTTGGGCCTCGTGTTGGCGAGCAGCTTGTTCTGCCCGGCCAGGTTCAGAAGCTGGTTGCGCGTCTGGATCAGCGCGTCATGGCCCGCGCCGTTGACATCCTGCAGGTAGAAATCGAAGCCGTTGGTGTTGCCGAAGCCCTGGATGGCGGGAGGCGCAAGCGCGAAGACCTGCGCATCCCTGATCTTCGAAAACGCGCCCATCGCCCGGCCGGCGATTGCCTGCGCGGCAGAAGCCGGCGATTTCCGCAGGTCGAAGTCCTTCAGCCGCACGAAAGCAATGCCGACATTCTGCCCTGCGCCGCCGAAGCCGAAGCCGGAAGCGGTGAACACCCCGTCGACGACGTCCTTCTCCTGATTGAGATAATGGTCGGTCACCTCTGCCAGCACCCGCTCCGTGCGATCCTGCGTCGCGCCGACCGG
>NZ_RZPQ01000451.1:0-4868 GCF_003999135.1 Mesorhizobium sp. M7A.F.Ca.CA.004.06.1.1
GTTTCTTGGCGGCGCAGTACCGGTTGCCCTTTCTCTGAAGTGCCTTTGCCGCGGTGACCTGCGTTGCCGTGGCGTGGGTTTCGAGGGCTTCATCAAATTGGTGGCTGAGATTGGCGCACCGTTCGCTCCGGGTTGTGAGCGTCACCTTTGCGTCCGATTGTCCGACAGCGGCAGTGACCAGGCAGAAGCCCAGCAACGCACCCAACAAACTGATCGACAACCTTGGCATCGGTTTATCCGTAAACCCGGAGACTAGCGTCGCAGCCGATGACCTGACCGCCACGAGACCAGTTATGCCCTTGAAATTTTTCAGGAGTTTTTCTGAACTGTAGAATTTTGTTTCTGGATTGTGTCTGAGAAAGCCGGTGTGAACCCATCATAGCCACTGGCCAACATATGGCCTGAATTCTATCGTGTGGGTTGTGACAGAAGGGCTTGGCAATCAAAGACAGAAGGGCTTGGCAACAATGACAGGGCTGCTGTGAAATCCGACGCACACATACTGATCGTCGACGACGACAAGGGCATCCGCGACCTGCTGCAGGAATTCTTCCAGAAGCGGGGCCTGCACACCTCGGTTGCCGCCGACGGTGTCGAGATGGAGACCATCCTGCGGCGCGTCCAGGTGGACCTCATCGTCCTTGACGTGATGCTGCCCGGCAAGAGCGGGCTGGAGCTGTGCCGCGACCTGCGCGCCCAGTACTCGACGCCGATCATCATGCTGACCGCCGTCACCGAGACGACCGATCGCGTCGTCGGCCTGGAAATGGGCGCCGACGACTATGTGCCCAAACCCTTCGACCCGCGCGAGCTTTTGGCGCGCATCCGCGCCGTGCTCAGGCGCAATGGCGCCGCCGAGCCCAAGCGCGCCACCACCAAGCAGATCTACCGCTTCGCCGGCTGGACGATGGACTGTGCTCGGCGCCGGCTGATCGCACCCGACGATGTCAGGGTCGAGCTGACCATGGCCGAATTCAACCTGCTGCAGACCTTCGTCAAGAGCGCGCAGCGCGTGCTGACCCGCGACCAGCTCATCGAACTGTCCGGCGGCGACAGCGACTATTCCTTCGACCGCAGCATCGACATCCTGGTCAGCCGGTTGCGGCGCAAGATGGAAGACGACCCCAAAACGCCCAAGCTGATCCTGACCGTGCGCAGCGGCGGCTACCAGTTCCTGCCCGAGACGACCTCCGAATGAGGCGTTTCCTGCCGCAGACCTTGCCTGTCTGGGTGCTGCTGATCGTCATTGCCGGCCTGCTGATCAGCCAGGTCGCGACCCTTTACATCGTATCGCGCGACCGCGCCGCCGCCAACGACGTCGTCGACCTCTACCGGCTCAACGACCGTGCCTTCTCGCTGGTGCAGCTCATGCATGACGCCAGTCCGGACGAGCGCAAGGCGACGGCGAGCGGCCTGTTCAATTCAACCTATGCGCTCACCGTTTCGGACACACCGGCGGTCACTTCGTCGATCGCCGGTGACGACGAACTGGCCGAACTCGAAGACATCCTCGTCGGCAGGCTGTCGAAATTCGGCATCACCGATGCACGCGTACGCCGCGATCCGGCGACGCGCGAGGCCGATGACGCGGACGGCACGGCCCCGGGACCCGACATCGGCCAGGTCGAGCGCGACCTTCTGGTATTGGCCGCCGACTTCGCCCAGAGCGACAAGCTGACGGCCTCGCTGCGCTTCGCCGACGGCCAATGGCTGAACTTCACCGAGCCGATCACGCCGGTCGGCCCGATCCTGAGCTTCGACAGCCTGCCGCTCTATTCGCTGATCGCAGGGCTGGTGGTGATCATGTCGATCTGGTCGCTGCGCCGGCTGACGGCGCCCTACCGGATGATGGAAACCGCCGTGAACCGGATCGGCAAGGATCTAAAGAGCCCGCCGATCGCCGAGAGCGGCAGCCGCGAGGTCCGTGCCGCCGCTAAGGCGATTAACGCCATGCAGGCAAGGTTGCGCGAATATGTCGAGGACCGCGAACATCTGGCGGCGGCATTGGCGCATGATCTGCGCACGCCGATGACCAGGATGCGCCTGCGCCTGGAGCTGTTGCGCAAATCGGCGGTCCGCGAGGCATTGGCGCACGACCTCGCCGATGTCGAGGGCATCGCCAGCTCGGTGATCGACTTCGCCACCTTCGAAGTGACGGAGGAAAAGAACGAACGCATCGATTTCTGGTCGCTCGTGGAATCGATCGCCGACGGCTATGACGACGTATCGTTCGACGACGAGACCCGTTCGCGCGGGCTGATCTGCATGGCGCGGCCGGTCGCGCTCAAGCGCTGTGTCACCAATCTGGTGCAGAACGCGGTCACCTACGGCAAGAAGGCGCATCTTACGCTGCGCCGGTCGGAAGACATGATCCTGCTCACCATCCGCGATGAAGGGCCCGGGATACCGCAGGCACAGATCGACGCCGTGTTCGGCTCGTTCGTGCGCCTCGAACAATCGCGCAACCGCCAGACCGGCGGTCTGGGCCTCGGCCTGACCATTGCCCGCAACATCGCGCGCGCCGCCGGCGGCGAGATCAGCCTGTCTAACAACCCGGGCGGTGGCCTGCTAACGCAGCTGCGCCTGCCGCTGGCGGCATAAGGCTGCCACAAGATGACAGGGCAGTTTCGTTAGCCGGTTCTTCGTCGGTCTGCTCTCAACTTCAACCAGCATAGGTCAACGAGCGGTGGATAGGCTGGTTGCCTATTTCAGTACGCCGTCCTTGCGTCGAAATATGCGAAGTTGCATCTCGTCCCAACGCGTCATCACCTTTTCCTCGAAGCGATCTCGTCTAAATTTAACGCAATGAATGTCCTCGATCAGGAAGACATCGTCCTTGGATGCGACTGCCTCCAAGAACCGGGGAGACCGAACGGCCAGATTGACCTCGTTCTCACGCGAAGTTTGACCGATCAATTGGTAAAAGGTGAACATTGCATAGCAATAATTGTCGAATGTCTCGAACTCTAAAAAGTCTGCAACGCGACAGTCGTCCAAGGTCATTAAAGGGTAGCTGTACGGACTGCGCCTGTTCGGGTCTTGCCTAATGTGCGGCAGCTGGAGGGTCTTGGTGGCGCCGACCTCCTCCAGCACCGAGGTACTCCACTCCCAGCAGCTGATGTAACTGTGAAAGAAGGCTTCACGCACCACACTATGTTCGTCTGGCAGCCACTCGTTGTGCTCTCGCTCGGCGTCGATTAGCCGGTAAACGTCGAATAGAAACTCGTATATGAGTGCAGCCACCGTCGCGTTTCGCATTCCTCAACCTCAATTATGCGACCCGGCTGTTCCCTCGAAAACACTAAACCGCCCTATGGGCTGAATTGACGGCGAAGGTTACCGCCGCAGCACCGCGCTCAGCACGTCGCGGATACCGATGGCGCCGACGAAGCGCGACTGGTCGTCGAACAGCGCCACGGGAGCGGTCTGCGAACGGTGCATGGCCAGCATCACGGTTTTCAGCGAAGTGCCCGGATTGGCCCAGAACACTTGCGCGGCTTCCTCGGATTGGCCTTCGACGTCGGCGCACGACACCCAGACCGCCGGCTTGCCATCGCGTTCGGCCGCCGCCACCAGCCCATGCTCATCGATCTTGAAGCGCGTCGTCTTGCGGCGGTCGAGCCACACCCAGCCATCCTTGCCGTGCTCCAGATCGCGACGGTCGCGCATCACGTTCCAGGCGGTCAGCACCGACAGCGGGTTCACATTGGCGATGAAGTCGCGGACATAGTCGTTGGCAGGCCGCAGCACGATGTCCTCCGGCGCGCCGGTTTGCACGATGCGCCCGCCCTCCATGATGGTGATGTGGGAGCCAATCTTCAGCGCCTCCTCAAGGTCGTGGCTGACGAAGATGATGGTCTTCTTCAATTCGGCCTGGAGCTGCAGCAATTCGTCCTGCAGCTTGGTGCGGATCAGCGGGTCGAGCGCCGAGAACGGCTCGTCCATCAGCAGGATCGGCGCCTCGGTGGCGAAGGCCCGCGCCAGGCCGACGCGCTGCTGCATGCCGCCCGACAGCTCATGCGCGTATTTCTTCGACCACTGGTCGAGATTGACCAGCTTGAGCTGGCGTTGCACGCGCTCCTTGCGCTCGGCTTCCGGTACGCCGGCGAGTTCGAGGCCGAGACCGACATTCTCCTCCACCGTGCGCCAGGGCAAAAGGCCGAACTGCTGGAACACCATCGCCACCTGTTTCTGGCGCAGGCGCCGCAGGGTCGCCTCGTCGCAGGTGACGACGTCGACGGTTTTGTCGCCATCCTTGACCAGCACCTGGCCGCGCGACACCACGTTGAGCCGGTTGACCGCCCGCAGCAATGTCGACTTGCCCGAACCGGAGAGACCCATCAGCACGGAGATTTCGCCCTCGTTCACGGTCAGGCTGGCGCCGGCGCAACCCAGTACATTGCCGGTCTTTTCGAGGATCTCGGCGCGGCTGGCTCCGGCGTCGATCATCTTCAGCGATCCGGCCTGGTCGGCGCCGAAGACGATATCGACGTTCCGGAAATCGACGGCGACGGTCATTTCTTGCCTCCAACGGCGATGCGGGTCATCCGGTCGAGCACGATGGCCAAAACGACGATGGCGAGGCCCGCCTCAAGCCCGAGGTCGATCTTGCGCGAACCCAGCGCCCGGTTGATTTCGGTGCCGAGGCCGCCCGCGCCGATCAGTGCGGCAAACACCACCATCGATAGCGACAGCATGATGCACTGCGTCAGACCGGCCATGATGGTGGGCAGCGCCGAGGGCAGCTCCACCTTCCACAGCAACTGGCTCTTGGTGGCGCCGAACGCCTCGCCGGCCTCGACGATCGACTTCGGCACCGAGACGACGCCGAGATGCGTGAGACGAACCGCGGTCGGGATGACGAAGAT
>NZ_RZPQ01000452.1:0-4867 GCF_003999135.1 Mesorhizobium sp. M7A.F.Ca.CA.004.06.1.1
AACAGGCGCTCGGCCTTGCGCCGGGAACGCTGCAATGGCGCGGGCCGTTCGATCCGGACAGCGATCCGCTGTGGCGCGCGATGCAGGCCGACGAGATCAGCGAGCGCGACTACTGGCGCTCCCGCACCAGTGAGGTCGGTCGGCTGGTCGGCGAGGACTGGCAGGCGATGGAGACCTTCGTCCAACGAGCGCGCGGCGCCGAGCCGGAAAAGGTGGTGCGGCCCGAGGCCGACAGCGCCATTCGCACGGTGCATGCGGCGGGTTTTCGGCTGGCGATCCTGTCAAACGAACTCGACCTGTTCTACGGCGCCGATTTCCGCCGGCGGCTGCCGTTGCTCGGCCTGTTCGACCTCATCGTCGACGCCACCTATACCGGCATCCTCAAGCCCGATCCACGCGCCTATGCCTTGGTCACCGAGGCGCTCGGCCTGCCTGCCGGCGCTTGCGTCTTCGTCGACGACCAGCAGCGCAATGTCGATGGCGGCTCTGCTGCCGGCATGCGCACGGTCCATTTCGACGTCGCTCGCCCGGCTCATTCCTATGCCGAGGCCCTCGGTCATTTCGGCCTCGTCCCAGTTGCCTGAGATTTTTTTGCGGAGTCCTCTATGCGCGACATCAATTTTCTCACCGAAACCAACGCCAAGCCGATCTGGCACCCGATGGCGCATCCGGCCGAGATGCGGGCCAACCCGCCAAAGGTGATCATGAAAGGCGAGGGTGTGATGGTCACCGACATCGCCGGCAACACCGTGCTCGACGCCGTCGGCGGCCTGTGGAACGTCAATCTCGGCTACAGCTGCGACCCGATCAAGCAGGCGATCGCCGACCAGCTTTCGGCGCTGCCCTATTATTCCGGCTTTCGCGGCACCTCGACCGGGCCGTCGATAGAACTCGCCTACGAACTCTGCGAATGGTTCGAGCCAGAAGGCATGGTGCGGACCTTCTTCACCTCGGGCGGCTCGGATTCAGTAGAAACGGCACTTCGGCTGGCCAGGCAATACTGGAAGATCCGCGGCCAGGCCGACCGGACAAAATTCCTCGCCCTGAAGAAGGGCTATCACGGCACGCATTTCGGCGGCGCGTCGGTTAACGGCAACGCCAATTTCCGTCGCAACTACGAGCCTCTGCTGCCCGGCGTCTTCCACATTCCCGCGCCCTGGACCTTCCGCAACCCGTTCGATGAGACCAACCCAGCGCGGCTGGCGAAACTGTGCGCCAAGGCGCTGGAGGACGAAATCGCCTTCCAGGGCGGCGACACCATCGCCGCTTTCATCATGGAGCCGGTTCTCGGCGCCGGCGGCGTCATCGTTCCGCATGAGAGCTTCATGCCACTGGTGCGTGAGATCTGCGACCGCCACGAGATCCTGCTGATCGCCGACGAGGTGGTGACGGGCTTCGGCCGCACCGGCGCATGGTCGGGCTCGCGTCTGTCCGGCGTGAAGCCGGATTTCATGACCATCGCCAAGGCGATCACGTCAGGCTATTTCCCGCTCGGCGCGACCTTGATCGGCGGAAAAGTCGCCGATGTCTTCGAGGCCGACAAGACCAGTTTTGGTGCGATCGGCCACGGCTATACCTATTCCGGCCACCCGGTCGGCTGCGCGGCGGGTCTGGCGGCGCTTGCCGAGACCAAACGGCTTCGCCTGAACGAGAACGCGGCGGCACGGGGCGTCGAACTCGCGGCCACGCTGGAGGGGCTGAAGGCCAGGCATGCGATCGTCGGCGATGTCAGGTACAAGGGCCTGATGGCGGCGCTGGAGCTGGTCTCGGACCGCACGACGAAAAAGCCGGCCGACAAGAAGACCATGGCCGTGGTTTCGGAGGCCGCCTATGAGGCCGGCGTCATGCTGCGTGTGTCGGGCAACACCATCATCCTGTCGCCGCCGCTCATCATCACCGCCGCCGATGTGACGAAGATTGGCGAAGCGCTGGATGCAGGCCTATCGAAGGCCTGACGGGTTAGCTGGACACAACGGAGTTTCAAGACGCAATGAGCCAATCGCAAGAAGCACTGGTTAGCCGGCGTTCCCGCCTGCTCGGCGCGAAATCGCAATTGTTCTACGACGAGCCCGTGCATCTGGTGCGCGGCGAAGGCGTCTGGCTCTACGATGCCGATGGTCGGAAATATCTCGACGCCTACAACAATGTCGCACATGTCGGCCACTGCCACCCGCATGTGGTCGAAGCCCTGTGCCGGCAGGCCAGCCTGCTCAACACCCACACGCGCTATCTGCACACCGCCATCCTTGATTATGTCGAGCGGCTGACCGCGACCTTCGATGCCAGCCTGTCGTCCGCCATCCTGACCTGCACCGGCAGTGAGGCCAACGACATCGCGCTGCGCATGGCGCAGGCCGCAACCGGCCGCATGGGCATCATCGCCACCGACGCCACCTACCATGGCAACACCACGGCGGTTTCGCAGCTCAGCACCCGCATGCCGCCGGTCGGCGGCCGCGCGCGCCAAGTGCGGCTGGTGCCGACGCCCGACAGCTATCGCCATCCCGATGCGACGGCCGACGGCAAGGCCTTTGGCGATGCGGTGCGGGGAGCCATCGCCGCGCTGGCAAAGGACGGCATCGGCCTGTCCGGCATCATTTTGTGCCCGCTGCTCGAAAATGAAGGCTTCCCGACGCTTCCCAGCGGATTTTTCGAAGACGCCGTGGCGGCGGTGCGTGAAGCGGGCGGGTTGGTCATCGCCGATGAGGTGCAACCTGGTTTCGGCCGTACCGGCAGCCATTTCTGGGGCCACCAGCGCGCTGGCTTCGTGCCCGACATCGTCACCATGGGCAAGCCGATGGGCAACGGCCATCCGGTCGCCGCGGTGGTCACCACCAAGGACACATTGGCGACCTTCCGCAACGCTTTCCGTTACTTCAACACCTTTGGCGGCAATCCGGTTTCCTGCGCGGTGGCCAATGCCGTCCTCGACGTCATCGAGCAGGAAGATCTCGTCGCCAACGCACGTGACGTCGGCGCCTATGCGCTCGGTCTGCTGCGCCCGCTGGCCGAGCGCCATGAATGCATCGGCGAGGTCAGGGGCGCCGGCCTGTTCTTCGGCGCCGAACTGGTTCACGACCGCGAGACGCGCGAGCCGGCGCCCGACATTGCCGAGCAGGTCGCCAACCGCATGCGCCACCGCGGTGTGCTCATGGGCAAGACCGGGATCCACGGCAATGTGCTGAAGATCCGCCCGCCCATGCCGTTCTCGCGCGACAATGCCGACGTCCTGATCGGCGCCCTCGACGAGGTGCTGGGTGAAGTCGGCGGAGTGAAGGCGTGAACGCTGTTTCCACGCAATCCGAGCCCGAGACGGCAGCCGATGTCACCGAGCTTGCCAAGCGCGCGCTCGAACATTGGGGCATTCGTGAGGGTGAGCCAGAGCTGCTGAAATTCCGCGAGAACGCGGTGTTTCGCGTCATCTTGCCAACAGGCCAGCCGGCCGCCATGCGCATTCATCGGCTTGGCTATCACACGGACGCCGCCCTGCGCTCGGAACTGCAATGGATGGGCTTTTTGCAAGCGGCCGGCATCGCCACGCCATCTGCGGTCGCCACGCCGGCCGGCGATCTGTTCGTGCTTGTCAGCGCCAACGCCTCAGTGCAACCCCGGCAAGTCGATTGCTTGAGCTGGCTGGAAGGCCGCGCCGTCGGCGCGCGAGGCGTGCCGCTGGATTTTACGCCCGAGCAGGCAAGACAGGTCTTTACCGCGATGGGCCGAACCATCGCCCACATGCACAATGTCACGTCTGCCTGGACGCCGCCCGCCGGCTTTGCCCGCCATGCCTGGGATTTCAATGGCTTCTTCGGCGCGAACCCGAATTGGGGCCGCTTCGAGACCTCGCCCTTCCTCGACGGCCCTCATCGCGAGCTGGTTTTCCAGGCGCGGGAAAAGGCCGTGAAGGCGCTGTCGGAGCATGAACGCAGCGCCCGCAATTTCGGCATCATCCACGCCGATCTGGTGCGCGAGAATGTGCTCGTCCATGACGGCGCGATCCGCATCATCGACTTCGACGATTGCGGCCATGGCTGGCACATGTACGACCTTGCCGTCGCGCTCTACCAGAACCGCGATGAGGCGATCTATCCGCTGATCGAGGCCGCTTTGCTCGAGGGCTATCGGCAGGAGCGGGCACTGACCGCGCGCGACATCGCCGCGCTGCCGCTGTTTTCGGCGTTGCGTGCCTTTGCTTTCCTCGGTTGGGTGCAGAGCCGCGTCGAAGGCGACATCACCAGGGATGTCGGCCAGCGTATGTCGGCCATCGCAGCCGATGTGGTGATTGCCTATCTGCGTGGCGAATAGGGCCGATCAATAAGAACTGGCGGGTCATCAGCCCTTCGCGAAATGGATGCTGACCGTGCCCGAACTGCCGAAATCGGCGACGATCGTGTCGCCGGGCCGCGCCTCGACCGGGCGCACGAACGATCCAGAGAGCACCACCTCGCCAGCCGCGATCGACATGCCGTAGCGGGCGAGCCTGTCCGCCAGCCAGGCGATGCCCATGGCCGGGTGGTTGAGCACGCCGGCGCCAAGCCCGGTTTCCTCTACCTCGGCGTTGCGCGAGACGATGGCGCCGATCCAGCGCATGTCGGCCTCATCAGGACGTTGCCGCCGGCCGCCGATGACAATGCCGGCATTGGCGGCATTGTCGGAAATCGTGTCGAAGAAGGTGCGCACCTTCTTCGTCTCGGCATTGACGCGCTCGATGCGCGTATCGAGGATTTCCAGCGCCGGTGTGATGTAGTCGGTGGCGTGGAGCACGTCGGAGATGGTCACGCCGGGGCCTTTCAGCGGCGCCTTCATGACGAAGGCGATCTCGGCCTCGACGCGCGGCTGGATGAAGCGGCCGGCCGGCACCGTCGCGCCG
>NZ_RZPQ01000453.1:0-4859 GCF_003999135.1 Mesorhizobium sp. M7A.F.Ca.CA.004.06.1.1
ACCTCGCCCAGCGCAAGCTGGCGCGCGGCGAGCACGACATCGCACAATTCATCGATGCGGCGATCGATGCCGCGACCCGTGCCGCCAATCTCACGGCCCGGCTGCTCGCCTTCTCGCGTCAGCAGCCGCTGGCGCCGCAGATCGTCGACGCCAACCGCCTGCTGACCGGGATGTCCGACCTGATCCGGCGGGCACTCGGCGAAACCATCCGCATCGAAACGGTGCTGGCGGGAGGCTTGTGGAAAACCCATGCCGACCCGAGCCAGATCGAGAACGCCGTTCTCAACCTGGCCGTCAACGCCCGCGACGCCATGGGCGATGATGGCAAGCTGACCATCGAGACCGCCAACAGCCATCTCGACGACAGCTACGCCGCTGCCCATGCCGAAGTCGCGGCCGGCCAGTATGTGATGATCGCCGTCAGCGATACCGGTTCGGGCATGACCCCCGATGTCATCTCCAAGGCCTTCGAGCCCTTCTTCACCACCAAGGCGGTCAACAAGGGCACCGGCCTGGGGTTGAGCCAGGTGTTCGGCTTCGTCAAGCAGTCGGGTGGCCATGTCAACATCTATTCCGAACCCGGCGAAGGCACGACAATCAAGATCTACTTGCCGCGGTATTTCGGCCCCGAAGAGCCGGCCGTGCCCACGGGGCGAGGCGACAACACCGCCGCACCGGTCACCGAAACGATCCTTGTCGTCGAGGATGATGCCCGCGTGCGGGTCTCCACGACTGAGGCCATACGCGAACTCGGATACACCGTCATTCATGCAGCGAGCGGCGAGGAAGCGTTGCAGAAACTGGCGGAGAACCCGAACGTCGCCCTGCTGTTCACCGACATCGTCATGCCCGTCATGAACGGCCGCAAGCTGGCGGAAGAGGCCGTTGCCCGCATGCCGCTGCTGAAGGTGATCTTCACCACCGGCTTCACCAGGAACGCGGTGGTCCACAACGGCGTGCTCGACCACGACGTGCATTTCCTCGCCAAGCCCTTCACCATCGAGCAACTGGCGGCGAAACTGCGTGACGTGCTCGGCACGACGCAGGTCGCAGCGGATTGATCACAATCGCTTCAGCCTGACGCAGCCGCACTTCTCCACAGGCCGGGATAATCGACAACGAAGCCGTGCAGCGAGACGTTGAGCGTCTCGTCATAGCCGAACACCGGCGCGGCATAGGCGTAGCGAACGGTGTCGAGACGACGATAGCTCTGATCGAGGCGCACCAAGCTCAGTTCAGGGAAAGTCAGGTAGGCGGCCGGAGCAGGCGCCGCCTCGCCGATGCCTAGGTCGAACCGGCGGATCGCCAACAGGTTCGATGCCGGTGTGAAGCCAAGATCGACATCGACAAGGCCGTCGACACCCTGCTGGACTTCGCCGTTCAGCATCCACTGGCCGTTGGAATCGCGTTCGATCGCATAGTGCAGCTGGCGCGTGCCGAGAAAGCCTTCGATAAGCGCCGCCCGTGTGTGCCAGCCGGCATCGCAATTCACCTCGTAGGCGAGGCAGCACGGCTTGCCGTCCTGGATGAAGATGGCTTGTCCCTTGAGGCTGTGCCCGCCATCGTTCTGCGAAAGCAGACAGGCATCATGCCCCTCCACGTCCAGCCGATGCCAGAGGATCGAAGCCGTCATTGCTGTCATCGTCACCTCCTTCGAATTCAAAACGATGATGTATTCCTTCGCCCGCCAGGCCAATTGTGTTTCACCGCGGCGCGCTTCAGCTGACATGCCCTGACAGAATCCGGGTCCCTGCCGGCAGAGGAAAATTGTTGCCTTGACATTCGCGGCCTCACGCCCGACTTCCTAGCGCACGACCCCGAAATCGAAGTCGATTTCGGAAAGGATCATGCGCAGAATCTAAAGTGCTACAGCGTCCTTTGCGCGTCCAAGAGGACGTGCGGCGCTGTAGTGTCGAGGAGACCAACCCATGCCAGAGCCCCGACGATCGACAATCGATGCCGGAGAAGTGGAACGCTTTTCCGCCCTTGCCGCCGAATGGTGGAACCCGAACGGCAAGTTCCGTCCCCTGCACAAATTCAATCCGGTCCGGTTGGCCTATATCCGCGACCAGATAGCGACGCGCTTCGGCCGTGACCCACGCGCTGCAAGGCCTTTCGAGGGCCTGCGCATCCTCGACATCGGCTGTGGCGGCGGACTTCTGTGCGAGCCGATGGCGCGGCTTGGCGCCGAAGTCGTGGGCGCGGATGCCTCCGAAACCAACATCGAAGTGGCCAAGCTGCACGCCGCCGAGGGCAATGTCAGCGTCGACTATCGCGCCACGACGGCCGAGGACCTTGCCGACGCCGGCGAGAAATTCGACGTCATCCTCAACATGGAAGTGGTCGAGCATGTCGCCGACATCGACCTGTTCGTCGCCAAATGCGGCGAGATGGTGCGGCCCGGCGGCATCATGTTCGTGGCCACCATCAACCGCACGCTGAAGGCGCTGGGCTTAGCCATCATCGGCGCCGAATATGTGCTGCGCTGGCTACCGCGCGGCACCCATCAGTTCGGCAAGCTGGTGCGCCCGGAAGAGCTCGAAAAGGCGCTGGGCGGCGCCGGCCTGACCATCATCGACCGCACCGGCGTCACCTACAACCCGCTGGCCGACCGCTGGGCGCGGTCGAAGGACATGGACGTCAACTACATGGTCCTGGCGGAAAAAGGCTCGGTCTGATCTTATTCTGAATTCTGGCCTTATTCAGATTTCAGCGGCCTGTAGCCGCCGCGCCAGTAGATCAGCGCCTGGCCGGCATCGTGGGTGCGCACGGCCTCGACCGAGCCGATGACGATGGAATGCGTGCCGCGATCGATCATCTCGTCGAGGCTGCAGTCGAACGCGGCCACCGCGTCCGAAAGCAGTAAAGCTCCGGTCTTGAGCGTCATCCATTCGGCGCCCTCATAGCGGTCCTTGCCCTTGATGCCGCCAAAGCCGGAGAACCGCTCGGCCACGCGCTGATGCTGGGGGCCAAGCGAATTGACGCCGAAATGCCGGTAGCGTTCGATCACCGGCCAGGTCGACGACGACCTGTTGACGCAGGCGATCACCTTGGGCGGCTCGGCCGACAGCGAGACGACCGAAATGACCACCAGGCCGGAGCGATCCTCGCCGGTGCCAGCGGTGATGACGCTGACATTGCCGACGATCAGCCGCATCGCGGCCCGAAAATCCGCGACACCGACAGGATTTGCCTCCGAAGTCGTTGGTTCGGTCATGGGGGTTGCTCCTAGGCCGCCGACTGCATGGCGGCCGCTGCGATACGGATGCCCCGCTGTTCGAGGATAGGCAGGACGGTGTCGCGAAAATACGGGAATTCCTCGACATAGTCGACGAAGGACAGCGTCGAGCCGCGAAATCCGGCCTCGTGCAAGGCGGTGATCCCATCAGCGACCTGTTCGGCCGTGCCGGTGAGCGGGAAGCCGCCATGGCCCGCCGCCATCCGATCGCGGATGAGCGCCAGGAGGTCATGCGGGAACGACTGCGCATGCGCAAATTGCAGCTTCACCAGATTGTCGACGGCTGCCCAGTCGGCATTGGCGCGGGCGAAATGCTCGAGATAATCCTTCGCTTCCTTCTCGGTCGGCCGGCAGACGACATGGGCAAAGGTCAGCACGTCGACAGTGCTGCCGGCGGCGACCGCCTGTTGCTTCAGCGCGGCGATCTCGTCCCTGGAGCGTGACAGATCGATTGCCGGCGTGAACAGGAAGTCCGCATTGCGGACAGCGAATTTGCGCCCTTCTTCCGAGCCGGCGGCGTTGAGGATCGGCAGGCGCGCCGACGGCCGCGGATCGCCAAGCACGTTCTTCAGCTTGAAATAGGTGCCGTCCCAGTCGAACGCCTCGGTGCGATCCCACAGCGCCCTGACGATGTCGAACCATTCCTGTGCGTAGCCGTAGCGTGTGATGTGATCGTCGGGCAGCGTCAGCCCGAGCGCTTCATATTCCGGCTTGTTCCAGCCGGCGACGATGTTGAGGCCGATACGGCCGCGGCTGATCTGGTCGATCGTCGCCAATTGCTTGGCGACGACGACAGGGTGATTGGCCGCCGTGTGGGTGGTGGCGAAAACCGTGATGTTGCGGGTGAGCGCTAGGAGCCCTGCGGCCCAGGTGATCGTCTCCAGCACGTTGCCGTGGAAATTGGTCTCGCCCCCATAGCCGATCCAGCGGGCGATCGGCAGCATGAAATCGATACCGGCGTCGTCGAGCAGATGCGCCAGCCGCAGATTGTTGTCCCAGGAACTGACCCATCGTTCGGGAACCTTGGTGACGGTCATGCCGCCGGAACAATTGGAAGCGAAGGTCCCTAGAAAGAAGGGCTGTGCGTTGGCTGCGGTCTTGTCGAGCATGCTCATCGGTCGCGTTCTCCTCATTTTTAGGTTATATTTTATAATAGAAAGTCTATCATAAAATCATATGGACGCAATCGGCCGGATCGGCGCATGCTGCCGGGCGGGGAGACATGATGAACGACCGGCGCAAACCATTGGAAACACAAGCCAAGCTGCTGGATCGCGGCTGGCATCTGGCGCGGACGCCGCTCGAAATCGACGTCGCCGAAATCGAATATGCGCTGATGCGCTCCTACGAGGCGTTCGGCCACTGGCAGGCGGAATGCCTGGCGACGGTGATCGAGTTTTCCGCCAGCGGGCCGGAAAATGCGCTGCTTCACATCATCAGGATGAACGACCGGCCAAAGAGCGTCCGCGACCTGGCGCAGATGACCAACAGAGACGACATCCCCAACATCCAGTACAGCCTGCGCAAATTGCTCAAGGGCGGCCTGGTCAAGCGAACCGGCAGCGGCAGGGCCGGCGTCACCTACGAGGTCACGCCGCTTGGGTTTCGAGTCACCGAACGC
>NZ_RZPQ01000454.1:0-4859 GCF_003999135.1 Mesorhizobium sp. M7A.F.Ca.CA.004.06.1.1
GCGTCAGCACATCGGCCAGCGTCGACAGCAGGAAGCTGCCCATGATGAGCGAGAGCCGCCAAGGCTGGCGCCGCCAATGGGTAAGCGTGAAGCCAAGAACGCTGCGAAAGGCGCTCGCGCGCAAATCGATCTTAAAACGAGCCATGATGTCATTCGGGCACAAACGAGCCCGATCCCAGTAAGTCGAAAATTGAAGAAGCCGCGCAAGGAGCCAATGAGTGCCCGGAAGCGGAGTGGCATATTTGGCGTATCGCCCAAATCGGGCGGCGATCGGCATCGGCATAAGCCTGTGCTCGGTCCGGCATCGGCACGAAGGGGAACCTTCGCGGAGCGCCGGATGAGACCTAGGCTTCGCGGCCTCGCATTACCATGTGAAATACTGCCATTCGGACCTCCCGCAAGACAATTGCGGAGGTGTCCTTATAGAGACGCTCCGATGCATCGCCAAGACGAGTTCACGCCAAAAGTGTATCTGGTCCAACCACTGCGATTATTTTGCAACAACGGAGCAAGCCGCGCGCCTCATTCAGGAATGCGATCCAAGCGCATGTAGCGGCCATCGGTCGATGGCTTGAACCCAAGCTTCTCATAGACGCCGTGTGCGTCGCTGGTCGACAGGCTCCAGTGGAAAACAGTCCTGACTTCAGGATGATCGATAAGGGCCTGGACGAGCCGGCTACCGATGCCTTGCCCGCGATGCCCGGGCCAGATGATGATGTCGGCGAGATAGGCGAACACCGTGCGGTCGGTGATCGCGCGGCCGAAGCCGACTTGCCTGCCGTCGACATAGGCGCCGACGCAAAGCGAATTGGCAAAGGCGCGGCGATGGACTTCATCAGTGCGTCCGGCGCCCCAATAGCTTGCCATCAACAGGTCCGATGTCGCGCGGAAATCGATCCGTGACATGTCGAAGCTGATTTCACAGTCGGGCATGGCTTTACCGTCCAAATGACATTTGTTTCGCGACTATCCCCTTCGAACATGTGACTTGAAAGTGGTCGAGTCGATCCCCATTTCCGCGCTGGACGGGAAACCGTCTATCAGGGTGTAGCGCAGTTGGTAGCGCACTCGTCTAAGAAGCGAGGGGTCGTCGGTTCGAGCCCGACCATCCCCGCCTCTTGCTTGGCAATTCCAATAAGATAAGGTGACTGCCTAAGAACAAAGGGGCGGGGCAAAGTAAAATGGCAAAAGCAGCAAGTGCGACAAGGCCGGCAAAGCCGCCGACAAGGCCGGCAAAGGCGACCAGACTATCGGATGAGATAGAGGGGGCCGTTGAAGTTGCGGCAGCAGACGTTACGCACCTCAATACACCGGAGTTCTACGGCGCCAGCGTCCAGCTTTTTGTCAGTAGCACCGACATCAGCGTTATCTTTGCTAGGCAGGTGCCCGTCATCGCAAAAAATACACATGCAGGGATGATGCTGCCAGCGGCCGTCGTTCATCTAAGCCCCGGAACGGCGAAAGACCTGCAGACAATCCTTGCTCGGCAACTTGCCGAATACGAAGCGGAATGGGGCGAGATTCAGACCGCCTATACACGGCGGATCGCCGCCGAGGGTGCGAGAAAAAAGAAGTGACCGGCTACAAGGTCATCTCGACCGATGCAGTGCCGGGACTGAAGGAAGTCAGACTTTACGAAAGCACCATCGAACATGTTAAGACCGAGCACCCTGAAGTGCCGGTCGAACTGCCTTCTATCGAGATCGCAGTGGGTTCAGCGATCAGCAATCCAACCCATGTCGAAAAAAGTTACGGAAATTCAGTGGTTTTCGTTGATACAGAGAGCACCAATGCCACAGGCGACCCTCTTAGGTTGCCTGTGAAATTGGTAGGTGATGGAACATCAGGTCGTGTTAAAACATTCTACTTCGCAGAGACGACCGGCGACCGAGAGTTGGTGTATCGGAGGCCAGATGAGCAGGATTAGCGCTTTCGAGGTCGTTTATGATGCCGATTCCGACGTGCTCTACATAAGCCGTCGGAGGGACGTTGCCGCTCGCGGCATCGAGGACAAGTCAGGTATCGTTTGGCGCTACGACCGCAGTGGTGAGTTAATCGGCGCTACTGTCGTAGACTTCCATGATCTGTGGGCGTCGCGTGGCGACGAACTTGCATCGGAGCTTTCGGAAAAATTCCATGTCCCTACGCCGCAGGCTCAGGTTGTGGTGAACTTTGCCCTCGAACAACGGGACTGATCCCATGTTATCACTCGCGAAAGCCGAGAAAGAGGGAAGCTGGAGTCAATGAAATCAGACTATCAGCCGCGATCCCTGAACCGGTTGGTGATGGGATAGCGGCGGTCGCGACCAAAATTCTTTTTGGTGATCTTCACGCCCGGCGCGGCCTGCCTTCGCTTGTATTCTGCGATGTAGAGCAGATGCTCGATGCGCGTCACCGTCGCCCGGTCATGGCCGCGCGCGACGATGTCGTCGACACCCATCTCATTTTCCACCAGGCATTCGAGGATGTCGTCCAGCACCGGATAGGGCGGCAGCGAATCCTGGTCGGTCTGGTTCTCGCGCAATTCCGCCGATGGCGCCTTGTCGATGATGTTTTTCGGGATCACCTCGCCCGAGGGCCCGAGCGCGCCCGGCGGCACGTGGCTGTTGCGCCAGCGCGACAGCGCGTAGACCTGCATCTTGTAAAGGTCCTTGATCGGATTGAAGCCGCCATTCATGTCGCCATAGAGCGTGGCGTAGCCAACCGACATCTCGCTCTTGTTGCCCGTGGTGACAACCATCGAGCCGAACTTGTTGGAGATCGCCATCAGGATGGTGCCGCGCGCGCGGCTCTGCAAATTCTCCTCGGTGATGCCTTCCTTGGTGCCTTCGAATATCTGCGTCAGCGCGTGCAGAAACCCTTCGACCGGCTCGAAGATCGGCACGATGTCATAGCGGCAGCCGAGCGCCCGGGCGCAATCCTCGGCATCCTTCAGCGAGTCCTTCGAGGTGTAGCGATAGGGCATCATGACGGCGCGCAGGCGTTCCTCGCCGAGCGCATCGACGGCAAGCGCCGCGCAGATCGCCGAATCGATGCCGCCGGACAGACCAAGCACCACATTCTTGAAGCCGTTCTTGTTGACGTAGTCGCGCAGGCCCAACATGCAGGCGCGATAGTCGGCCTCCTCCCGGTCCGGGATTTTCGACATCGGCCCTTCCGAGCAGACCCAGTGATCCCCTTGTCTTTTCCAGGTGGTGATGTCGACCGCTTCCTCGAACTGGCTCATCTGGAAGGCAAGCGTCTTGTCGGCGCCAATGGCAAACGACGCGCCGTCGAAGATCAACTCGTCCTGCCCGCCAAGCTGGTTGGCATAGATCATCGGCAGCCCGCATTCGATGACCTGGCGGATGACGACCTGGTGGCGGACATCGATCTTGGCGCGATAATAGGGCGAGCCGTTCGGCACCAGCAGGATTTCCGCCCCGCTTTCGGCCAGCGACTCGCAGATATCGACGTCGCCCCAGATGTCCTCGCAGATCGGAACTCCGATGCGCACGCCGCGGAAATTGACCGGCCCCTGGATCTCGGGTCCGGCCTGGAAGACGCGCTTCTCGTCGAACTCGCCGTAGTTCGGCAGATCGAGCTTGTAGCGTTCGGCGATGATCTTGCCGCCATCGGCGAAGACGATCGAATTGTGCGTGCCGCTCTTGCGCTTCAACGGCGTGCCGATGATGACGCCGGGACCGCCATCCGCGGTGTCGGCGGCAAAGTCCTGTGCCGTCTTTTCGCAGGCTTTCAAAAAGGCCGGCTTCAGCACCAGATCCTCCGGCGGGTAGCCGGCGAGGAAAAGCTCGGTATAGAGCACGAGATCGGCGCCTTGGCGTGCGGCATCCGCCCTCGCCTCGCGGGCCTTGGCGAGATTGCCTGATATGTCGCCGACAGTCGGATTGAGCTGGGCGACGGCGATGCGCAGGATGTCGAGCTTCTTGGTCATGCCTGCTGACTTAGCGCGGCAAAATTGCCCGGGCAATGGCGTTCGTTTGGACCAATTCGGACCGATTGACATACGTCAATCGTGTGCGGACCGATCGACGTGCTTCAATCGTGGCGAGACGACCAGGTATCAATCGTCGCCCATATATTCGCGCAACGCTTGCGGCGAATGATTCTCGCCGATCGACATCGCCAAGATGCGTGAAATATGCCGGCGCGGCAGGCCTGTCTGCACCACCCACTGGTTGATCTGTGCCTGGATCTTGTCGAGGTCCCTCTTCGAGGTCGGGCTTTCGGCGATGTCGAGGCCGGCGTCGCGCAACGCCGCGGCCATATCGCCCGAGATGACGAACGCATCCCAACCCAGCCAGCGCAGGAAATACTGGCCCGTATTGCCGCCCAACCGGCTGCCATGCTTGCCGAGCCAGGCCATCAGCCCGACCTGGTCGTCCGCCGGCCAGTTTGCGAGGAATTGGCCGAAGCCGCCATATTCCTTCGACACGCGCTCGACGAAGGCGGCGTTGTCGCGCACGGATCTGATCTTCTGCGGGTTGCGCACGATGCGCTGGGCGGCCGTCAGATCGTGCCAGAAATCATCGGGCTGGAACAGCAGCCGCTTCGGCTCGAAGCGCAGAAACGCCTCCTCGAAGCCCGGCCATTTCTGCTCGATGACGCGCCAGACGAAACCGGCGGCGAAGACGCGTTCGGCCATAACAGAGAGAATGCGGTCATCGGCGATGTCAGCCACGGCGGCATTGTCAGGCGCCGGACCCAGCAGCGACGTCAGTTCCTCTTCGCCGCCCTTGCGTTTTGCGGCGCGTGCGCGAATTTTCTTGAAATCGGCCATTGGTCCCTCGGCAACTGGAATCAATCTAACACTTCCCGTGGGAGCCGGCAGACTCTACCTCTTACGGCAAGCCAAAGAC
>NZ_RZPQ01000455.1:0-4807 GCF_003999135.1 Mesorhizobium sp. M7A.F.Ca.CA.004.06.1.1
CATTCGCACTGCCTTTGCTTGGATGGAGAAGGGCAGGGAATTGGCAGTTCGGTACGGCAAGTGAAAACGGAAGAAACCGATAGCGCTATCGGAAACGCCGATGATGCAGGGCGATCAGTTGCCGCAAGCGGCGAAGGCAGCGCCCGGGTTCCAGTCCTTGAAAGCGATGGCCTGGCCTTCGACCGAGACGGTCTTGTGCTTGGTGCTGCCGTCCGGCTGCTTTTCGCTGCTGGTGCCTTTGCCGGTCAGCACATTGTACTCGCAGGCGCTTTCGGCATTCTCCTTCAAATAGTCATCATGGTTATAGGCGAAGCCGGCGACGATGAAGGCACCGTTGCGCCAGGCGATGGTCAGCGTCATGTCGGTCCGTTCGCTGCCGACCGGCATCGCTGGCAGGTAGAATTTGATCGAACCGTTGGGCAGCATCGTCAGTTCCGGCTCGGTGTCGGAGTTCTCGTAGCCCGGCCGGTCGTAGCCGTTCCATTCCCCGTGGACCTGCTCGTGCACGATCTCGACAGGCTTGAGGTAATTGTGCTCCTTGTCCCTGAGGAAGAAGTGGACGTCCATCGGCTGGCCGGGCTCGGTCTCGACCACCATGGCAAGATCGACGGCGCCATCGCCGTCGAAGTCGCCAGTCACAGCCGTGACGATTTTCCGGGTTTCGATCGGCTCCGCAAGGGCGAGGCTCGGCAACAGCAAAGATAGAAAAGCGAGCAGCAGAGATTTCATGGTGGCATATTCCCCCAGACTGACACCTTGCGGTTCTATAGCATGGCGGTGGAATATCGCGCGCCCTCTCTTCTCCCCGACGAAGTCGCGCGGGATGCTTTCCTTAGCTTGTGGTGACGCAACTGACGAAAACTGACAGCGATCTGTGCCACATGCCGGGCGATGACGATGGGCACAACGCGGGAGGCAATACGACAGTGGGAGCAGGAACTATGGTGGCGCGAGCGGCACTGAACAAACAGGCCGGCTAATGGCGCCGGTCAAGGTCGATCCCGACAAGGTGCACGAGTTTCCGGATGCGGGCAGCTTCTACGCCTGGCTCGGCAAGCACCACGCCACGGAAACCGAAGTGTGGATCAAGGTTCACAAGGTGGGGTCGGGACTGAAGTCGATCACGCCGAAGGAAGCCATCGACGTGGTGCTGTGCTTCGGCTGGATCGACGCGGTGCGCAAGGGGCTGGACGACAAGAGTTTCCTGCAGCGCTACACGCCGCGCAGCCGGAAGAGCATCTGGAGCCTGATCAACATCGACAATGTCGCGCGGCTGGTCGAGGAGGGCCGCATGACCGAGCATGGGCTCAAACAGGTCGAGGCGGCCAAGGCGGACGGGCGCTGGGCGCGCGCCTATGGCAGCGGCAAGCAGATGAAGATCCCCGATGATTTGCAAGCAGCCATAGACGCCGAACCCGCCGCGAAGGCGATGCTTGAAAAACTCAGTGCGCAAAACCGCTTCGCACTCGCCTTCCGCACCCACAACATGAAGACCGAGGCCGGGCGCAAGAAGAAGATCGAGACGTTTGTAGCAATGCTGAAGCGCGGCGAGACGATCCATCCGCAAGGCAGGAAGTAAGCCGCTCAGGCTCTTTCTGCGGCGAGGGGCATGCGTTGCGCATGCGGCCCGCCACCCGATCCCTGGGCAGATTGTGATCGGCACTCAGCGTCGCATGAAGTGCTTCAGTATCTGAATCGCCGAATTGTTATAAGCATCTGTTTTTATGCGGATTTGACAGGTGTCTGTCGCGCATTTCCTCCGGCATTGCGTAGCCAAGAAAAAAGCCGCCCTCGCTTTTGCGAGCGGCGGCCTTTTCCCGGGAGGAAGTCAGGAAGGAGGGGCGATCAAGCAGCCTTGGCGTGCTTGATGGTTCAAAGGCAGATACTATTGGTTCAGGTCGACCGGTGTCACGCCAAGGAGTTTCAAGGCGTTGGCGTAGGTCCTGATGCCTTGGGCCTGCTTTCGCTCGGCACAAAACCGGTTCGCCTTGTCCTGGAGTGCCGTTGCCTCGGCGATCTGGCTTGCGCTCGTGCCTGGGACGGCTTTCGTCTGGATGGCTCCGTCGAGTTGAAGGCCGAGCTGGCTGCAATATTCGCTCCGGGTGACCGCTGCTTCCGCCCCCGACTCTGCGACCGCCAGCATGGCGAGCGAAATGCCTGTCAGGGCACCCATCCATCCGGTCGAGCGTCGTTGCATGTTTCGGGACCATTTCTTCGCGTTGTGCAGCAGCCTGCTTGACCGCCGCGAGGGTGGTTATGACAGGCGATGTTTTCGCGAGTTTTTCCCGGATGTTGAATCTTGTTTCTGGAGTGTGTCTGGGTGGGGTTGTCCCTTCTCCCCCTGTGGGAGAAGGTGGCCTCGCGAAGCGAGTCGGATGAGGGGTGTTCCAGGGAACACCAACGTCTCATTCGCTGGAACACCCCTCATCCGTCTAGGCGCTGACGCGCCGATCCACCTTCCCCCACAAGGGGGGAAGGCAAGGGCGTTCCGCTGTATGCGGCGCTTGCGCCTCTTCCTTTGCGGCCATCCTTCGCGTAAGGCGCCGGGCAAATCCTTTCACGCAAGCATATAGCCCGGACACCGCATGATCAGACTTGAAAGCATCAGCAAGCAGAACGGCCGTCAGCTTGTCTTCATCGAAGCGTCGGCCTCCCTGCAGAAGGGCGAGAAGGTCGGCCTCGTCGGGCCGAACGGCGCCGGCAAGACGACGCTGTTTCGCATGATCACCGGGCAGGAGCAGCCCGACGAAGGCCAGGTGCAGGTCGATCGCGGCGTCACCATCGGCTATTTCAGCCAGGATGTCGGCGACATGGAAGGCCACAGCGCTGTCGCCGAAGTGATGAACGGCGCCGGGCCGGTGTCCGAAGTCGCGGCCGAAATGGCAGCCCTCGAGGCGGCCATGGCCGATCCCGACCAGGCCGACCAGATGGACGAAATCATCGAAAAATATGGCGAGGCGCAGCACCGCTTCGAGGAACTCGACGGTTATGCGCTGGATGGCCGTGCGCGGGAAGTGCTGGACGGTCTCGGCTTTTCGCAGGAGATGATGGACGGCGATGTCGGAAAGCTGTCCGGCGGCTGGAAGATGCGCGTGGCGCTGGCCCGCATCCTGCTGATGCGGCCCGACGCCATGCTGCTCGATGAGCCATCGAACCATCTCGACCTGGAGAGCCTGATCTGGCTGGAATCCTTCCTGAAAAACTATGACGGCGCGCTGCTGATGACCTCGCACGATCGCGAGTTCATGAACCGCATCGTCAACAAGGTGGTCGAGATCGACGCCGGTTCGCTGACCGCCTATTCCGGAAACTACGAATTCTACCAGCAGCAGCGGGCGATCGCCGACAAGCAGCAGCAGGCACAGTTCGAGCGCCAGCAGGCAATGCTGGCCAAGGAGATCGCCTTCATCGAGCGCTTCAAGGCGCGCGCCTCGCATGCCGCGCAGGTGCAGAGCCGGGTGAAGAAGCTGGACAAGATCGACCGCGTCGAGCCGCCGAAGCGCCGCCAGACGGTTTCCTTCGATTTCCTGCCGGCGCCGCGCTGCGGCGAAGATGTCGTGACGCTGAAGAACGTCCACAAGGGCTATGGCAGCCGCTCCATCTATGAGGGGCTCGACTTCCAGGTGCGCCGCCGCGAGCGCTGGTGCATCATGGGCGTCAACGGCGCCGGCAAATCGACGCTTCTGAAGCTGGTCGCCGGCGCTTCCGAGCCCGACACCGGCACGGTCGCGCGCGGCCCAAGTGTCAAGATGGGTTATTTCGCCCAGCACGCCATGGAGGTGCTGGAAGGCGAGCGCACGGTGTTTCAGACACTGGAGGACGCGTTTCCGCAGGCCGGCCAGGCGCCGCTCAGGGCACTTGCCGGCTGCTTCGGTTTTTCCGGCGACGAGATCGAGAAGAAATGCCGCGTGCTGTCAGGCGGCGAGAAGGCGCGGCTGGTGATGGCGCTGATGCTGTTCGACCCGCCCAACCTTTTGGTGCTGGACGAGCCGACCAACCATCTCGACATCGCCACCAAGGAGATGCTGATCACCGCGCTGTCGCAGTACGAGGGCACCATGCTGTTCGTCTCGCACGACCGGCATTTTCTGGCAGCGCTTTCCAATCGCGTGCTGGAACTGACGCCCGAAGGCATCCACACCTATGGCGGCGGCTATACTGAATATGTCGAGCGCACCGGCCAGGAAGCGCCGGGGCTCAGGAGCTAGGTAAATGATAAGGGCGGCGTCGGCTCGAAGCCGGCACCGCCCTTTGAATATGGTCCGGCTGGAATGACGGCCTTACTCGAACGAGATGGCCATGCCGCTGAGGTCGGCGTTGACCTGCAGGCCGACTTGCTTGCCCGTGAGTTCGAGTTGGGCGCCCTTGTCATTGGTCATGATGATCACCTGGGCTCCCTTGCCGATCGTGCCGCCGCCGCCGGCTGCTCCGTAGACCCCGGTCACGTCGCGGGCGCGGCGGATATGGCGAACCGTGCCGCGGAAATATGTCTTGGACACGCCGAAAGCCAGGCCTCCGGACACGGCGCCGATCGAGATCGGGTAGCTCTTGCCATGGAAGGTGAAGGTGCCCTTGCCGCCGGAGCCACCGACGAAGAAGGCCGCCTTGTAGACGGCGAAGCGGATCGTGCCGCTGTCGGCATGCGCGGCGCTGGCAAAGCCGATGCTCGCGGTGGCGATGGCGGCAACCGCGATGGAACGAAATCCGGATGAAATCTTCATGGTGAGAACTCCTCAATGTCGCCGCTTTGCCGGCCGCGGCGTGGGATCAAAGTTACAACTGAACAATCTCGCCCGCGATTTGGTTC
>NZ_RZPQ01000456.1:0-4806 GCF_003999135.1 Mesorhizobium sp. M7A.F.Ca.CA.004.06.1.1
GCTTCAAACATCGAAAATGGTTCCATTGGCGCGGCGGAGTGATACGCAAATCGGTCGCGTTTCGCCAGCGGTTTTAGCTAGGTGCTCCAGCCCGAGGCGGGGGTGCCGGGAAGCCTGCCCTGCCTGCTCCTTTCAGCTTTGCCTCGGCCAGCGGTCAGCCCCCGCCGTGTTTCCCAGTCTGCCGCAACAGATAGATGACCGCGCCCAGCACCATCAAGGCCAGCCCGAACCATGTCAGGGCATAGGCCAGATGGTTGTTGTGGAACGAAACGACCGTCAGGCCGCCGACCGGCCACCCTCCCGGATTGGGCGCGGCATCGGCATCGATGAAATAAGGAGCGACCTGCCCGAGGCATTGCGTCGTGGCGATCGCCTGCACATCGCGCGAATACCAGCGGTTGGCGGCCGGATCGTTGTTGCGCAGGAAGCCGCCCTTCGGTTCGGTCAGGCGCAGCAGGCCGCGAATTCCGGTGTGATCACCCGAGGGCTTGCCTGCGAGGCGGGTTGCCGGATCGCGCTTGTCCGTCGGCACGAAGCCCCTGTTCACCAGAATCGTGAAGCCATCATCCGCTCGGAACGGCGCCATTACCCAGAAACCACCGCCGCGATCGGTGACCGCCTGGACCAGGGTCTCGCGATCACCGAGGAACCGGCCCGTGACGGCAAGCTGGCGATACTCATCATCCCTGGCGTTGATCTCTGGCCAGGCCGAAGGCGCCGGGGCGGCCACAGGTACCGCCTTGAGACGCTGGTCGACACGCTCGATCAGGTCGAGCTTCCAGACGCGGCGCTCCAGCTGCCAGATACCGAGCGCCGAGAACCCTGCGACGCCGATGGCACCGCAAAGGCAAAGCACCAACAGCGTCCATGGTGAACGCGTAACCCTTTGGCCGTCGCCTGTATTCGAATGCGGTGTCGTCCGCGCCTGTTCATCCAAAGCCAGGTCCCTCTCTCAGGGTATCTGACTCATGTCATGGCCGGGCATCATGTTGGCGTTCAGATGGTACATGACCCAGAGCGAGCCCGTCAGCGCGATCACCACCAGGATGAGGGTGAAGATCAGGGCCATCATGGTCCAGCCGCTCTCCGACCTGGTGTTCATATGCAGAAAGAACACCATGTGGACGATGATTTGCACGACGGCGAAGGCCATGATGGCAATCGCCGAAGCCATCTGATTGCCGAGTGCGTTGGTCATGACCAGCCAGAAGGGAATGGCGGTCAGCACGACGGACAGGCCGAAGCCTGTCAGATAGCCGCGCAGCGAGCCGTGATCGACGCCGTGACGCGCGTGGCTCTGGTCGCTGGTGTCTGTGTGGTGGCCGGCGCTCATCGCAACATTCCCATCAGATAAACGAAGGTAAAGACGCCGATCCAGATGACGTCAAGGAAGTGCCAGAACATGCTCAGGCACATCAGGCGCCGCTGGTTCGCGGCGATCAGCCCGTGCCTGGAGACCTGCACCATCAGCACCACCAGCCAGACCAGGCCGAAGGTGACGTGCAGGCCGTGCGTTCCGACCAGCGTGAAGAACGATGACAGGAAGCCGCTGCGCTGCGGCGTCGCCCCCTCGTGGATGAAATGGGCGAATTCGTAGAGTTCGATGCTGAGAAAGGCGAGGCCGAACAGGCCAGTGATCACCAGCCACACCTGCATGGGTTTCACCCGTCCCTTCGCCATCTCCAGCATCGCGAAGCCGTAAGTGATGGAGGACAGGAGCAGCATGGTGGTGTTCAGCGCGACCAGCGGAAGATCGAACAGATCCTTCGGCGCGGGTCCGGCCGCGTAATTGCCACCGAGCACGCCGTAGACCGCGAACAGCATCGCGAAGATGAGGCAGTCGCTCATCAGGTAGATCCAGAAGCCGAGCATGGTGCTGCTGCCGCTCTCGGCATGGCCGTGGTCGTCTTCCAGGTGGAAGACCGTGTCGTCGATCACCGTGTCGGCGTGTGCCATGGTGCTTATCCCGCCTGGCTGGTGGCTGCGAGCAGGCGTGTCCGCTCGTCCTCGACGCGGGTGACGTCACTGGACGGAATGTGGAAGTCCCGGTCGTAGTTGAAGGTATGCGCGATGGCGTAGCCGATCAGGGCGACGAAGCTGACGATCGCCAGCCACCAAATGTACCAGATGAGCGCCATGGCAAGCACCACGCTCAACCCGGCCAGGACGACGCCGGCTCCGGTGTTGCGCGGCATGTGGATGTCGCGGAAGCCCGTCAACGGACGCTGGTAGCCGCGATTCTTCATGTCCGCCCAGGCGTCGAGATCGTGGACGACGGGCGTGAAGGCGAAATTGTAGGCCGGGGGCGGCGACGAGGTTGCCCATTCGAGGGTGCGCCCGTCCCACGGATCGCCGGTATCGTCGCGAAGCTGCTCGCGCCGGCGCACGCTGACGAAGATCTGGATGAGGAAGGACAGGATCCCAAGCAGGATCAGGAAGGCGCCGAAGGCGGCGATGATGAACCAGATCTGCAGCGAGGGATCCTCAAAGGTGCGCAGCCGGCGCGTTACGCCCATCAAGCCGAGGATGTAGAGCGGCATGAAGGCGAACCAGAAGCCGACCACCCAGAACCAGAACGACATCTTTCCCCAGAACGGATCGAGCCGGAAGCCGAATGCCTTGGGGAACCAGTAGCTGATGCCGGCAAACAGGCCGAACAGCACGCCGCCGATGATGACGTTGTGGAAATGCGCGACCAGGAACAGGCTGTTGTGGAGCACGAAGTCGGCCGGCGGAACCGCGAGCAGCACGCCGGTCATGCCGCCGACGACGAAGGTCAGCATGAAGGCGACCGTCCACATCATCGGCAGTTCGAAGCGGATGCGGCCGCGGTACATGGTGAACAGCCAGTTGAATATCTTGGCGCCTGTCGGGATCGAAATGATCATCGTTGTGATGCCGAAGAACGAGTTGACGCTCGCTCCCGATCCCATGGTGAAAAAGTGATGCAGCCAGACCAGGTAGGACAGGATGGTGATGACGACGGTCGCGTAGACCATCGACGTGTAGCCGAAGAGCCGCTTGCCGCAGAAGGCCGAGGTCACTTCCGAAAATATGCCGAAGGCCGGCAGGATCAGGATGTAGACCTCGGGGTGGCCCCAGATCCAGATCAGGTTCACGTACATCATCGGATTGCCGCCGAAGTCGTTCGTGAAGAAGTTGGTGCCGACATAGCGGTCGAGAGCCAGCAGGGCCAGCACCGCCGTCAGCACCGGGAAGGCGGCGACGATGAGCACATTGGTGCAGAGCGCGGTCCAGGTGAAGATCGGCATTCTCATCATGGTCATGCCAGGCGCGCGCATCTTGACGATGGTGCAGACCAGGTTCACGCCCGACAGCAGCGTGCCGACGCCCGCCACCTGCAGGGCCCAGATATAGTAATCGACACCGACATCGGGACTGTAGCCGATCCCCGACAACGGCGGATAGGCAAGCCAGCCGGTGCGGGCGAATTCGCCGACGAACAGCGACATCATGACGATGACCGCGCCGCCGACCGTCATCCAGAAGCTGAAATTGTTGAGGAACGGAAACGACACGTCGCGCGCGCCGATCTGCAGCGGGACGACGAAATTCATCAGGCCCGTCACCAGCGGCATCGCCACGAAGAAGATCATGATCACGCCGTGCGCGGTGAAGATCTGGTCGTAGTGATGCGAATTGAGATAGCCTTCCGAACCGCCGAAGGCCATCGCCTGCTGGAGCCGCATCATGATGGCGTCGCTGAAGCCGCGCAGCAGCATGACGATGCCGAGCACCATGTACATCACGCCGATGCGCTTGTGGTCGACGCTGGTGAACCATTCGCGCCACAGATAGCCCCAGAGCTTGAAATAGGTCAGCGCGCCGACGAGGGCGATGCCGCCCAGCGCGACGACTATGAAGGTCGCGACCACGATGGGCTCGTGCAGCGGCAGCGACTCGAGCGTAAGCCGGCCGAAGATCGCCTTGAGAAGAGCAGGATTGTCGAACATGTCTTGCGTGGCGCCTCAGGAGTTGAAGGGCGACCGAAGCGTGCCGGTTGCGGAAGGTGACGGCAGTCGGATCGACAGGGGCAGTGGCCGTTGCAGACCAGCGCCGACGATCGGCGTCGAGGTCATCGGCGTGAAGGATTGATCGGCCTTCGAAGCCGCCAGTGCTTCTTCGGTCGTGCATATGCTGGCGACATAGGATGGGGCAGGGCCGAATATCGTGCCGCGCCGGGCGAACTTGTCGTACAGTAGCGGAAGGGTGTTGCGGATGCCGGCCATTCCCAGACCGCCCTTGGCATCGATCTGCGACATCTCGCTCATGCACATCTTGCCGGGCTCGACGCACATGTTGAGGATCGCCTTGTAGAGATCGGCATCCACCGCCGCATAGTGGCGCACGGGTTGGTTCTCGCTGGGCTGTTCGAGCTCCAGATAGCCGTTTCGGTCGAGCTTGCCGCCGCCGTCCTTTGCCTTCGCGATCCATGCCTGGAAACCGGCGTCGTCCAGGCCGTGGAACGCGAACCGCATTCCCGAGAAGCCGGCGCCGCTGTAGTTGGCGGAGAACCCTTCATAGTCGCCGGACTTGTTTATGACGGCGTGCAGCCTGGTTTCCATACCCGGCATTGCATAGATCTGGCCGGCCAGTGCTGGAATGTAGAAGGAGTTCATCACCGATGCGGAGGTGATGCGAAAGCTGATCGGCCGGTCGACCGGCGCAGCCAGTTCGTTGACCATGGCGACGCCGTACTCCGGATAGATGAACAGCCATTTCCAGTCGAGCGCGACGACTTCGACCTCAAGCGGACGCACGTCCGGCGGCAGCGGCTTGCCGGCC
>NZ_RZPQ01000457.1:0-4804 GCF_003999135.1 Mesorhizobium sp. M7A.F.Ca.CA.004.06.1.1
GACATGGACAGGGCGGCGGCCCGCATCGCCGCCGCGGTGATGGCCAAGGAAAAGGTGGCGATCTTCGGCGACTATGATGTCGACGGCGCCGCCTCGTCGGCCTTGCTGAAGCGGTTCCTCACGCATTTCTCGGTGCCGTCGGAAATCTACATTCCGGATCGTATTTTCGAGGGCTATGGGCCCAACCCGGATGCCATGCGCGAACTTGTTTCGCGTGGCGCGACACTGATCGTCACTGTCGATTGCGGCACCAACAGCGCCGTTTCCATCGATGCCGCCAACGAGGCTGGGGCCGATGTCGTGGTGCTCGACCACCACCAGGTCGGCGGTGCCTTGCCGGCGGCAATTGCCGTCGTCAATCCCAATCGCGACGACGACCTTTCCGGGCAGGGCCATCTCTGTGCCGCCGGCGTGGTCTTCCTCGCCCTTGTGCAGACGGCCAGGATCCTGCGCGGCCGCATGGCCGATGCTACGCCGCCGGACCTGCTTTCGCTGCTTGATATCGTGGCATTGGCCACAGTCTGTGACGTGGTGCCGCTGACCGGCGTCAACCGCGCCTTCGTGGTCAAGGGGCTGCAGATGGCGCGCCAGCAGAAGAATGAAGGGTTGGCGGCACTGGCACGCGTGTCGCGTATCGGCGAGCCGATCAGCACTTTCCATCTGGCCTATCTGATCGGCCCGCGCATCAATGCCGGCGGACGCATCGGCGATGCCGCACTTGGTAGCCGGCTGCTTGCGACCGACGACCCGGTCGAGGCGCGCACCATTGCCGAGACGCTCGACCGGCTCAATCAGGAACGGCAGTTGATGGAGCAGGAGATGCTCGCGGCGGCGCGCGTCGAGGCCGATGCAGAGCTCGCCGGCGGCAATGGCCCGGCTATCGTCGTCACCGCCTCCAACAGCTGGCATCCGGGTATTGTCGGCCTGCTCGCTTCGCGATTGAAGGATCATGCCCGGCGGCCCGCCTTCGCCATCGCGTTCAATGCTGTGGGCATCGGCACCGGTTCGGGCCGCTCGGTCTCGGGTTTCGACCTCGGCCGGCTGGTGCGCGAGGCGGCCGTTGCCGGTCTGATCGTCAAGGGCGGCGGCCATGGCATGGCGGCGGGCATCACCGTGGAGCGGGCAAGGCTTGGCGAACTCAGGGCGTTTTTCGAAGAACGGGCGGCAGCCGACGTGTTTCGCCTGCAGGGCGAGGAAAGCCTGGCCATAGACGGCGCACTTGCCGCTGAAGGCGCGACGCTCAGCCTGCTCGACGCGCTGGAACAGGCCGGACCCTTCGGTGCCGGGCATGTGGCCCCTGTTTTCGCGTTGCCGCGCCACCGATTGGCCGATGCGCGGCCGGTCGGCACCAACCACATCCGCGTCGAACTGCAATCGGAAAGCGGCGGCCGCATCCAGGCGATCGCCTTTCGCGCTGTCGATACCGCACTTGGCGAATTCCTGTTCAAGAACCGGGGCAAGACGATCCACGTCGCCGGTTCGCTGTCAGGCAACTACTGGAATGGCAACCGCACCGTGCAGTTTCGCATCACCGATGCGGCTCGTGCGTAGGCTTTGATCAGGCGAGAACGGTCTGCAGCCGGGTCAGTTCGCCGATCTGCGCCATCGTCGCCTGATAGCCGAGGTTGATCGCCTCGTCGGCGCGGTGGAATTCGGTCAGGCCGATATGGCTGAGCTTCGGCTGCAGCGACATGTCAGGCGGGTCGCCGGCAAGCCTGGCGCGCGAAATGCGGTCCTGAATGATGTTGAAGGCCTCGACCATGACGCCGGTGATGCCGAGCCGCGTCTGATGCGACTGGCGCTCGGCGTCGATCTGACCAGGCCGCGGCGCGTCCTTTTCAACGACCAACTCGCCGGCGCTATGCTTGATGACGGCGGCGCGGCCGAACAGATCATAGTGAAGGTTGACCGCCACGACGAGCGGCTGCTCATAGGCGCGGCAGACCGATACCGGTACCGGGTTGACCAGCGCGCCGTCGACCAGCACGCGGCCGTTGCAATTCACCGGCTCGAACACGCCGGGCAGCGCGTAGGAGGCGCGCATGGCGGTGATCAATGAGCCGCTCGACAGCCAGATTTCGTGGCCGGTGCGGATCTCGGAGGTGACCGCGACGAACGGCTTGGCAAGGTCCTCGAAACGAATGCCGGCCATGTGCTCGCGCAGCCTTGCATCGAGCTTCATACCGCCGAACAGGCCGCTGCCGCGCAAATTGAGATCGAGCAGGCCGGAGATGCGTCGCTTGGTCAGGCTGCGGGCGAATTCTTCGAGCTCGTCCAGTTTGCCGGCGAGATAGCAGCCGCCGACCAACGCGCCGATCGAGGTGCCGGCGATCATCGACACTTCGATGCCGGCTTCGTCGAGCGCGCGCAGCACGCCGATATGCGCCCAGCCGCGGGCGCAACCGCCACCCAAGGCGAGCGAAATGGCTGTTTTCTTCTGGGAGTTCGTTTCGGACGCGCCGCCTGACGAGGATAGGCCGTTGGCCTCCCTGACATCTGGTCTGTTACGCAATGACGCCCACTCGAGCATCATGATCTCCCTTGTCCCACGGCTACTATACGAGCGGGCCGTATCGAAATGATGAATCTGTGTGGTTGGTGTCAGGCAGAAGGTTCAAGCTGGTGGTTTCCGATACGTGTTTTCCGTATCGAACAGCGGCTTGCTGCCGTCGCCGGCAAGCGTCCCCTTGCCATCGACCAGCCCCACCGTCCGATAAAAGCATGAACGCCGGCCGGTGTGACAGGTTGCGTCGTGGCCCAACACTTTGACGCGCAACCATATGGCATCCTGGTCACAATCCGTGAGCATCTCGACGACATGCTGAAAATTGCCTGATGTTTCGCCCTTTTTCCAAAGCACGTTGCGCGAGCGCGACCAGTAGTGGGCGATGCCGGTCTCCAGCGTCAGTGCCAGTGCTTGCGCATTCATATGCGCAAGCATCAACAGCATGCCGTCTCCGGCATCGGTGACGACGACCGTGACCAGCCCGGCTGCATCGAAGCGCGGCGAGAACACCGCGCCTTCCTCGAGCGCTTTCTTGTCCGACGGAGCTTTTGGAAATTCCAGTGCCGACATCGCCGGTCCATTTTCCTCGTTGACCATGATCTTGTCCGAAAACCGGTCTCCACTTTTCGGGATCATGGTCTGATGGCCGGCGAGGGCCATTCAGATCCCGCCGCCACGCACCATGGTCACGAAACGAACCTGCTCTTCGGGCGTATCCTTGAAGACGCCGGTGAAGGTCGAGGTCAGCGTAGTTGAACCCTGCTTGCGGATGCCGCGCATGGCCATGCACATGTGCTCGGCCTCGATCATGACGGCGACGCCGCGCGGATTGAGCACGTCCTGGATGACGCCGGCGATCTGCGCCGTCAGCGCCTCCTGGGTCTGCAGGCGGTGGGCGAAGATATCGACGACGCGGGCGATCTTGGACAGGCCGACAACCTTGCCATCCGGCAGATAGCCGACATGTGCCTTGCCGATGATCGGCACCATGTGGTGCTCGCAATGCGAATGGAATGTTATGTCCTTGACGATGACCAGGTCATCGTAGCCGGCGACCTCCTCGAAGGTGCGGCCGAGCTCGTCCGCCGGGCACATGTCGTAGCCGCCGAACATTTCGCGATAGGCCTTTGCCACCCGCTTCGGCGTGTCGACCAGCCCTTCGCGGTCCGGATTGTCGCCGGTCCAGCGCAAAAGCGTGCGCACGGCGGCTTCGACTTCGGCTTCGCTTGGCCGGTCGGTGACCGGCTTTTCCATATAGGCTGACTGTGGCATGAGCTTCTTGATGACGGCATCCATAAAGGCGTCTCCCGTAGTCCCTCTCGGCGGAGGAACGAGTTGAACGGACCACGACCTTTCGGTGTCGGAAACTCGCCCCGTTTCCAGCCCCGTAAGTGGCGTGAACTTCCCGGCAAGGACATTGGCTTTCGTCGTTCTTGTCGATACCGGACTGCCAGCATTATATAAGGTCATAGCGAGCGAAAGGAAGACACGACAGCGGCAATCGCTGTTCGCTTGGCGGCGACGGATTGGAAAATAATGATAAACGAGGTCTACAACGCGAAAATTCTCGGTTTTGCCGGGAACATTGGCCGCATCGGCCGTCTCGATCATCCTGACGCGACCGCCAAGGCTCACTCCAAGCTATGCGGTTCCACGGTCACCGTCGACCTCAAGATGCAGGACGGCCTGGTCACGGACTTTGCCCATGACGTGAAAGCCTGTGCGCTCGGCCAGGCGTCGTCATCGATCATGGCGCAGCATGTCGTCGGCGCGAGTGCTGAGGAATTGCGCGCGGTGCGCGACACCATGCTGAAGATGCTCAAGGAAAATGGCGCCCCGCCGGACGGTCGCTTCGCCGACCTCAGATATCTGGAGCCGGTGCGCGACTACAAGGCGCGGCACGCTTCGACCATGCTGACTTTCGATGCCGTGGTCGACGCCATCGGCCAGATCGAGAAGAAGCGCGCCGAAGAAGCGGCCTGACCTTGGGGTTTGGCTACCAAAGCCTGGTGTTTGCCGGGAGCCTTGCTGGCTCACTCGCGTTGGGCGGGACCCCGAGCCGGGCAGACGTAGCGGTCGAGCGCGATATCGGCGACTATCTCATGAAGGCAATCCAGCATTGTTGGAACATGCCTGCAAACACCCACAGCATTGCACGCGTCCAGATCAGTCTGAACAAGGACGGGTCACTCGCAGGCCCGCCAAAAATCCTCGGTCCTGTGACGACGCCGCCGGACAAGGTTGCCGAGTCCGCTGTCCGGGCCATCGCACGCTGCGCGCCATTTCCCAGGCTGACAT
>NZ_RZPQ01000458.1:0-4800 GCF_003999135.1 Mesorhizobium sp. M7A.F.Ca.CA.004.06.1.1
CGCAACGTGGTGCGCAATCCCAAGGCGATCCGCGCATAGCCAAAGGCATTGGCGAAGGCGAGCGCCAGGAAGGTCGTCTCGAAGATCAGCATCTGCGTCCAGAAATCGGCGTGCCGGTCGAGGAACTGCGGCAGAAAGGCGACGAAGAAGGTGATGCTTTTCGGGTTGAGCGCGGTGACCAGCCAGGCGTGCGCCATCATCTTGGCCGAGGAGACCGCGTCGGTGCGCGGTTCGGCTTTCAGCGCGCCGCCGGCGCGAAACAGTTTCACGCCGAGATAGATCAGATAGCCGGCGCCGATCAGCTTCAGGATGGTGAAGACACCAGCCGAAGCTGCCAGCAGCGCGCCGATACCCAGCATCGACAAGGTCATCGCGGTGAAGTCGCCCAGCGCCACGCCGATTGCCATCGGCAGAGCGGTACGCCAGCCCTGGCCCAGCGCGTAGGACACGACGAGAAGGATGGTCGGACCCGGAATGATGAGGAGGATCGTCGACGCGGCGGCGAAGGCGGCCCAGTTTTCGAAGGACATGCTCGTCTCCCTTGAGCTTAAAGAAGAGGATAAATCCTTAGGCCCAGGAGAATGTAAAGAGGCGATTTCCCTGACTGCGCCAGCGGCAGATCGGTGTCAGTTCGCGCCGCTCAGCGTGCTCACGATATCGGCCAGGCTGACATTGGCACCGAGAACGGTTGCCGCCGCGACAATGGCAGCGGCAAAAAGCTTGATGTCGGTTTTTAAGATCTTGCACATGGAGGCCCCTCGCTGATGGTTTGAGGAGTAGGAAACGCCGGCCCGACCGAGGTCTCTTTGTGCAGCAGCCTTCGTTCAAGCCCAGGCAAGAAGGTCGGACATCGTCAAGGCCATGCGCAAATGCAGGCTGTGCAATGTCTTCACGCTTTATCAACCATGAATGATGAAAATGCCCGCTATCCGGCCGGACCGTGCTTCCCGCCGACAGCGTAGGGTCTGGGTATATGCGTGAGTTGCCGCAAGGTCTGACGCCGCCGCGAAATGGCGACGCAATCGAAACCGATCATCATCTTTCCCGCCGCGCCATCCTGTCCGGGGCAGGGGCGCTCGCGCTGCTGAGCGCCGCCGGTTGCTCGACCTCGGGCTTGGGTCTGCCGGAGCTCGAGCTCGACGACGTCACCACGGGTTCCGTGCGGCCGATCCGGCCAAGCATCAGCGTCGACAAGAACATCACCAGCCCCGGCGTCATGTATGCCGGGCTGACCGACGGCGGCTTCAACGTGCCGGAAGTGCCATATCTGAAGGTCAAGCCGGAATTCCGCCGCCAGATCGTCGTCGACACGACAGGCGAGGCGCCCGGCACCATCGTCGTCCATCTCAAGGAGCGCATGCTCTATCTCGTCCAGCCGGGTGGCGACGCCATTCGCTACGGCGTCGGCATCGGCAAGGATGGCTTCCGCTGGTCGGGTCGCGCCAACATCCAGTACGGCAGGGAATGGCCGACCTGGACGCCGCCGCCAGAGATGATTGCCCGCAAGCCTGAACTGGTGAAATGGCAAGCCGGACAGCCCGGCGGCCTCACCAATCCGCTCGGCGCGCGTGCCCTCTACATCTACCAGGACGGCAAGGACACCGGCTATCGCATCCACGGCTCGCCCGAATGGTGGAGCATCGGCCAGGCGATGTCGTCGGGCTGCGTGCGCCTGATCAACCAGGACATCATCGACCTCTACAGCCGCGTCTCCAAGAAAAATCCGGTCGTCGTCGTCTGACGCTTATGCGGCGTGTTGGCGCCGCTCGAAACTCCCGTTGCGCGATGCGGCAAGACAGGCCAAGGTGCCTTGAAAACCATCGCGCCGGGAGAAATCAAGCATGGCTGGAACGTTTGTCATCGCGCAGGGCGGCGGCCCAACCGCCGTCATCAACCAGACGGTTGTCGGGGCGACACTGGAGATCCGCAAGCGGCATCCAGGTGCCAAGGTGCTGGGCTCAATCCATGGCGTGCGCGGCATCCGTGACGGCAATTATGTCGACCTTTCCGCCATCCCCGAGGACCGGCTGCGGCTGATTGCCGGCACGCCGAGCGCCGCCCTCGGCTCGACCCGCGACAAGCCCGACGCCGCCTATTGCGATGTCATCCTCAACGGCCTGAAGAAGGCCGGCGCCGACGCCTTCATCTATATCGGCGGCAACGACACGTCGGGTACCCAGCAGATCCTGACCGATGCCGCCGGCGGCTCAATTGCCTTCGTCCATGCGCCAAAAACCATCGACAATGATCTCGAGGAAAACGACCACACGCCGGGCTTCATTTCGGCGGCCGAGTTCGTCGCCGGCGCCTTCCTGTCGGTCGATCTCGATTTTCGTGCGCTGCCCGGCATCTATGTCGGCATCGTCATGGGCCGGCATGCCGGCTTCCTGACCGCGGCTGCCGCTGCCTGGCAGCTCGACCCCGACAGCGGCCCGCACCTCGTCTACGTGCCCGAGCGCCCATTCTCGGCCGCCGGCTTCATCGACGACGTCCGCGCCACGCTCGATCGCCACAAGCGCTGCATCGTCGCCGTTTCGGAAGGGGTCAGCACCGCCGACGGCAAGGCACTGGTCGAAAGCCTGGTGCCGCCGGACCAGCTTGAGCGCGACGCGCACGGCAACGTCAAGCTGTCGGGCAGCGACCTGCCGGCCGCACTCGAGCGCGCGTTGGCGGAAGGCCTGCCGGGCAAGCGGGCCCGCGTCGATGCGCTCGGCTACATGCCGCGCGGCTATATCGGCGCCATCAGCGCGGTCGACGCGCAGGAGGCGTTCGATGCCGGCGCTTTCGCCGTCACCGTCGCCGAACAGGGCGGCGGCTCGGTGGCCCTGCAATATGACGGCACCAGAACGGTGCTGAAGAAAGTGCCGCTCAAGAACGTCGCCGGCAAGACACGCCACATGCCGGACGATTTCATGAAGCCCGATGTCAATCAGCTGTCGGATGCCGGCATGGCCTATCTCAAGCGGCTGGTGCCGGAAAAGTACAAGGTCGGGAAGCCCTTCGTCTGATGCCGGGCTCACACTTGATGCCCGGCTCACAGGTGATGCCCGACTGGTTCAGCAGGAGCGTCGTCGACGACAAGACGACGATGCTGACCGAGCCCTTCGTCCATGCCTATGTTCGGGCCAATATCTGGCATCTGCGCGGTCGCGATGCCGACCTGCTCGTCGACACCGGCATGGGCATCTGTCCGCTGGCGCCGCAGATCGAGACGGCGGAGGGCAAGCCGCTGCTGGTCGTTGCCACCCACATCCATCTCGACCACGTCGGCTCGCTGCATGAATTCCCGTTGCGGGCCGGGCCAAGGATGAGCGCGGCTCGGTTCGAGACCATGGATGAGGCCGCGACCTACGCCTACATGTTTCATGACCTCGAGGGTGCCGTCTCGAAACCGCCGGCGCCTGGATGGAAGTCGGCCGACTACAGGATCCCGCCCGCGCCGTTGACGCGAACCCTGGACGAGGGCGATGTCGTCGATCTTGGCGACCGGCAATTTCGCGTGCTGCATTTGCCGGGCCATTCACCGGATTCGATCGCGCTGTTCGACGAGGTCGACGGCCTGTTCTTCAGCGGCGATGCCATCTATGACGCCATGCTGATCGACGACCTGCCGGATTCCGACCGAGCCGCCTATGTCAGCACGATGCGGCGCCTGCTGGACCTGCCGATCCGCATCGGTCATGGTGGACACGGACCGAGCTTCGACGGCAAGCGCATGCGCGAGATTGCCACGGCCTATCTCGAGCGAAGCGCCGGTGGCTGAGGCTCCAGCGAGACAGCAAGGTGCCGCCCGACGACTTTGCGGCCCTGCCGCCGTGCGGATATTAAATCTTCGTAAGGTCGCCCTAAAACCCTAAATCGGGCGAATCCGCGCCCTAGATGCAAGGCCGTCGATCCGGTTGGCTGCCATGTAGGCGAGACGGGCAATTGCGACCTCGACACGCCGATGACCGATTTCCCCGCACGGGAGAGGCCACGGCGCTGGATCAACTCTCGCCCGGACAAACGACCATGTCAGATATCCTTCGTAGGCATCGCGTCGCGGCCTTGCTGGGCGCTGCGCTGATCATATCCCCCTTCGTCATGTCTTTCGCCCAAGGCGAGGGCAACACCATTCCGACAACCCAGACGCCTGTCGCCGGCATCACCGCGCCCAATGGCTCGTTCGCCCCCATCGTTGCCGCCGACAAGCCGGCGGTGGTGACGGTCACCACCGTCATGAAGGCACAGCCTGAAACGATGAGCGATGCATCTCCTTTCGACGGCGGCTCGCCCTTCGATGACTATTTCCGCCAGTTCTTCGGTGACCAGGGCATGCCGACGCCCAAGACGCCGCCGCAACAGCAACCGCAGCGCGCCGAGGCGCTGGGTTCCGGCTTCATCGTCGGCGCGGATGGCACCGTCGTCACCAACAACCACGTCATCGATGGTGCTTCTTCGATCAAGGTGACGCTCGACGACGGCACCGAACTTCCGGCCAAGCTTGTCGGCCGCGATGCCAAGAACGATCTCGCCGTACTCAAGGTCAAGTCAGACAAACCCCTGCCGACCGTCAAATGGGGTGATTCCGACAAGCTCATGCCAGGCGACCAGGTGCTGGCCTTCGGCAACCCGTTCGGCATCGGCACCACCGTCACGGCAGGTATCGTCTCGGCGCGCGGCCGTGACCTGCATAGCGGCCCGTTCGACGATTTCATCCAGATCGACGCGCCGATCAACCACGGCAATTCCGGCGGTCCGCTGGTGGATGTCGCCGGCAATGTCGTGGGCATCAACACGGCGATCTATTCACCCAATGGC
>NZ_RZPQ01000459.1:0-4777 GCF_003999135.1 Mesorhizobium sp. M7A.F.Ca.CA.004.06.1.1
TCCTGGGCGAGCTCGCGCATCACGGCCAACACCTCAAGCCCGAGTTCGGGATCCAGGGCGCTCGTGGGTTCGTCGAAGAGCATCACCTTGGGGTCAAGAGCCAGGGCGCGTGCGATCGCGATACGCTGCTGCTGGCCACCCGACAGGCGCGCCGGATAGGCTTGCGCCTTGTCCGTAAGGTGTACGCGTTCGAGCAATTGGGCGGTGCGCGCGTCCGCCTGCTCCTTGGTGCGCCCCAGAACCCGCATCTGCGGCAGCGAAATGTTGCGCTGCACGGTCATGTGCGGAAACAGGTTGAAGGACTGGAAAACCATCCCGGTGGAACGTCGGAGCCTCAGCAGCTCTCCGGCGGACAGATTGCGGTCGACCGAAAACCGGATGGCACCCACTTCAAGGGTGCCGGATGACGGCTGTTCGAGCATGTTGATCGCGCGCAGCAGCGTGCTCTTCCCCGCGCCGCTGGGTCCGACGATCGCCACGACCTCGCCGCGCGTGATGTCGAGCGAGACGTTCTTCACGGCGTGATGGCCGCCATAGATCACGTTGATGTTCTTGATGCGTACGATATTTTCTGCCTCGGGCATGGCTTCTTTGTCCTTGCGCTAACGCCGGTGTCCCACTGGTCAAGCCGCCGCAGTATGTGTGCCCGGAACGTTTCTTTCCGGAGTTGGAGCGAGACTTTCGGTGCCTGGGATCGATGCGGGAGAGCCCTTGAGCACCCAGTCTGCGACGATCAGCCCAATCACCGGCGCAAGCTGAATCCCGTAGCCGCCCGCACCGGCCGCGGTGATCAGACCGGGCTCCGACTGATCGACTGGTCCGACATAGGGACGGTGGTCGGCGGTGACAGGGTAGAGGCCTGCCCAGCCCCGGCCGAGCCGGGCGCCCGGCAGATCAGGCAGGCGTTCGATCAGCATCTCGGCCAGCATGACCTTGGACCCTTCCTCGCACTGCTCGTTGTAGTTGTCCGGATCTTCGGGCGACGGCGAACTTACCTTGTGTATCTCGGCGATGAGCTCGCCCGCTTTCTCGTGCCGAAAGTTGAGTCCGGTGCCCTGCCCGTTCACCAGATCCATGACCATCGGCATTGTGTACGGGAGCGGCGCGTCCAAGTGGATTGTCAGCGCCTCGTGGCGCTCGGGGTGGATGTGCAGCGTCTGTCCGAGCATCTCGGCAACGCGTGGCGCCCAGGCGCCTGCCGCATTCACGACGAAGTCGCAGCCGATCGGCCCTTTGCTGGTGTCCAACCGATAGCCACCGGATGTCCGCGCGGCACCAAGCAGCTTGCGGAACTGGAACACCTCGGAGCCGAGCTTCTTCACCTGTTGCGCCAGCAGCGTGCACATTTCGTGGGGATCGAGGAAGCCGTCGTCCGGCCCGAAGATGCCGCCTTCGAGCCCATCTGAACTCAAGTGCGGCACGAGTTGCTGAAGCTCGTTCGCCTGGTAGACCCTGGATCTGAAGCCGGCATCGCGCTGGATCTCCACCGAGCGGGCGAACAGTTCCATCTGCTCGGAGGTGCGCGCCAGACGCAGGTAGCCGATAGGGCTGAAGCCGAGACCGAGGCGCTCTTGCCACCGGCGGACGCGCTGCACCGATTGCATGCGCAGCTGTATCTCGAACGGATCCGTGAGCTGTGTCCCAACGACCCCGACCGAGCGGCCGCTGGATCCTGACGCAATGGATTGTGCGTCGATGACGGTGACGCGAGCGCCCTGTTCCGCGAGCGCGTGCGCAGAACACATACCGAGGGTACCCGCACCGATGACGACGACGTGAGGAGAAGCTGTCATGTGACTTCCATCTGTTGCTGCGTCGTCCCGTGCCGGATGGATCCGGCGCTGGACGCGCTACGTCATTGCTTCGGAGCGATTGCTGCGAGGGCGCCGTCGATTGCGGAAAGGATCTCGCGTGCGTCTTCCTCGGTCATGGAGGTGGAAAGCGCGAAGAGTCCGTAACTCGCCGAAAGCACGCCGCGGTCGAGCAGACCCTTGTGGAACAGGTCGAGTTTCATGCGTACGGACGCACCCGGATAGACTGACCGGTAGTCCGTGATCGGCAACGCCGTGAAATGAACTTTGAAGAGCGAGCCGAGACCGACGCACTGCCCGTTGAGGCCATGGCGAGCAAGCGAGGCCGTGATGCCCTCGCGAAGCAGGCTGCCGATAGCGTCCAGATGCGCGAAGCTAGCCGGGGTCAACGCGCGCATCGCCGCCAGACCGGCTCGCATCGTCACCGGGTTCGCGGTGAAGGTGCCGCCATGCGGCAATGCGGGCTTGCCTTGTGTTGGATCGAACACCGCCATCACGTCGGCGCGGCCGCCGACGGCGCCGACCGGGAATCCTCCGCCGATGATCTTGCCGAGAGCCGTCAGATCGGGCGTGATGCTCCACAGGCCCTGCGCCCCCGAATAGCCAAGGCGGAGCGAGATCACCTCGTCGAAGATCACCAGCGAGCCGGCGGCATGAGCGATCTCGACCATCGCGTCGAGATAATCCTTTCGCGCGGGAATAAGTCCGGCGCGGTTCGGCATCGGGTCGATCAGAACACCCGCTATCGTGTCGCCATGCGCGTCGAAGACGGCACGCAGCGCCTCCGTATCGTTGAACGGCACCGCGATGACATCATCGAGAACTCCCTTCGGCGTGCCTTTCGCGTATGCCGTTGAGGCAGGCATGTCGCCCCAGTTGGCGGGCGAACTGTCCAGGCTGACTTCCGCGAAGTCGTAGGAGCCATGGTAGGCACCTTCGATCTTGACGATCTTCGACCGCTCGGTGAACGCCCGAGCCGCCTTGATCGCCATCATGACGCCTTCCGTGCCGGAGTTGGCGAAGCGAACCTGCTCGACTGACGGGAGGCGCTCCACCAACAGTTCAGCAAGATCAAGTTCGCTCTCGGTGGGCGCTCCGAAAGCCGATCCCCGGGGCATCTGGTCCACCACCGCGGCCGTGACGGCGGGATGGCCGTAGCCATGGATCATGGCCGTGAAATTGTTGATGCAGTCGTAGTAGACGTTTCCATCGACGTCCCAGACGCGGCAGCCCTCGCCGCGCTGGGCATAGATCGGAAACGGGTCGATGAAGACCGTTGTCCGGGTGTTTCCTCCCGGCATGACCTTGCGGGCCCGTTCGAACATCTCGCGGGACTTCGGCATTGAATCTGGATAGTGGCGCATAATCTTGTAAACCGATGAAGGAGACAGTCTTGGATGGCCGCGACGAAGGGCGCGACCTCTTTCGATCACTTGGTCATGATCGTGTGGCTCTGCTCGCGCAGGTACTGTGGCAGGAACCAGGAGCCGAGACCGCCCTTGCCGCTGACCCCGGTGCCCTTCCAGCCGCAGAATGGCTGCGCGCCTGGCCATGCACCCGTCGTTGCGCCGCTCGCACGGTTGGCATAGAGAACCCCCGCTTCGGCGGTGTCGAGGAAGTGACGCAACTCTTTTTGGTCGTTGGTAAAGATGCCGGCCGACAATCCGTAGGCGATGTCGTTGCCCTCTTCGATCGCGGCATCGAGACTATCAAAACCGCGGACGACCACGAAAGGCATGAAGAGTTCGTCGCGGGTCAGCCGGCCCGGACCATCAAGTTCGACGACCGTCGGCAGGACGTAGTTGTTCGCAAATCCCTGGCCCAGGGCGGCGCCCCCAAAATGCACCTTGCCTTTGCCCTCGACTTCCGACAGCGCTGCCTGGAAACGGCCGACTGTGGCGTCGCCATAGACAGGGCCCATAAAGGTCTCGGCCTTACGAGGATCTCCGACCACCAGCTTTCCAGCGAACGCTACCAGTTTCTCGATGAATTCCGCCTTGACCTTCTCGTCGACATACACGACCGAGCATGCGGAGCACTTCTGGCCTTGCAGGCCAAAAGCGGAGCGCGCCACCCCCTGCGCCGCGCGGTCGAGGTCGGCCTTGCTCGTCACGTAGGCGGGGTTCTTGCCACCCATTTCGGCGATGACGGGCTTCATGTGGGGCAGCGTTGCCATATGACGGAAGATGCTCATGCCGGTCTTATGGGAGCCGGTGAATGCAACGCCGTCGATGCCGTTGTCGGTGGCAAGAAGGCGCCCCACCTCTCCATCGCCAAGCACGATGTTGAAAACACCTTCGGGCAAGCCCGCTTTGCGAAGCGTTTCGGCAATCAGCAGTCCGGTCAGCGCGCAACCCGGCGACGGCTTGTAGACCACCGCATTGCCTGTCAACAGCGCACCCGTGACCATGCCGATCGACAAGGCGAGCGGAAAGTTGAAAGGAGCGATGACCGCGAAGACGCCATAGGGCTTCATGACGCTCGTAGCAGTCTCGTTTTCGACCAACACGTTCATGGGCCGGACGAACCCGTTGTTCGCCTTCATCTCCGATGCGTAGTACTCGACCATGTCGAGGCATTCCTCGGCTTCGCCGACTGCCTCGATGCGGGACTTTCCGATCTCGTAGAGCGCCGCCAAACCGAGGTCATATTTCCGCTCCGCAAGTGCCTCTCGCCAGCGAGCGCCGAATGCAAGGCGATCGTCCAGCGTCGAACGGTTCCAGGCCTTCGCGCCGGCCCGGGCTGCCTGGATCGCGCACTTGACGTCTGACGGGATTGAAACCGGGAACTTGCCGAGAGAGATTTTCTTGTCGATAGGGCTCAGGATCTCTTTCCGAGCGCCGGTCGCAAACGGCGTCGACCACTCGCGACCCAGTGTGTTCTTCTCGAAATCCGGGATCATTGCATCGAGGTGAGCGTGAACAGGGGAAAAATCCACCCCGATGTTCGAGTAGGTCACACGCGGG
>NZ_RZPQ01000045.1:0-16922 GCF_003999135.1 Mesorhizobium sp. M7A.F.Ca.CA.004.06.1.1
CTCCTGGCCACCGCGCTGTTCTTCGGCATCTTCTTCATCTATCCGCTGATCCGCAAACAGGCGATGGAGGAAGGCAAGCTGCGCGCCATGACGGTCTCGCTCAGCGCGCGCTCGGAAACATTCGAGCATGCGGCGCTGACCGATGGCCTGACCGGCATGCAGAACCGGCGCTATTTCGATGATGCGCTGAAGGAGTATCTCGAGGAGTTCCGGCGCATCGAAAAGCCCGTCGGGCTGATGATCCTCGATCTCGACCATTTCAAGCAGGTCAACGACACCCACGGCCATGACGTCGGCGACGAAGTGCTCAAGGCCGTCGCGAACTGTCTCAAGGACATGACGCGCTACCACGATGTGGTGGCGCGATTGGGCGGCGAGGAGTTCGCCGTGGTCACGCCCAACATGGACGCCGAGCTTCTGGGCAAGTTTGCCGAGCGCATCCGCAAGGCGATCGCCAACATGTCGGTGCTGTCGGGCAATGTCCGCCTCAAGATCACCACCAGCGTCGGGCTCGCCGTCTGGGACCGCAAGGAAACAGCGGAAGAGTTCTATCGCCGCGCCGACCGCCAGCTTTACGAGGCGAAGAGGCAGGGCCGCAACCGCGTCTGCGCCTGAAATCCCATCACTGAATTCGTGAGGCTGGCCGTCTGGCGCCGTTTTCTGCGCTTCCGATGCTCACGGACTCAAACGTCCGCTCCGCTTCGGTTCTCGAAAACAGCACCACCCGACTCAGCCTGACGAATTCCCTGACGGGATTTACCCAAGCGGCCTAGGCAGGGCGCAAGCTTGGCGCGGCTTCTCGGTCAGAAGGCAGAGGAGTTGGCGCTGCTGACCTAATCGTTTTGCGGGCGCAGGCCGAAGGTTGCGGGCTTTAGGCCGTAGCGCATGTCGAAATCGTCGTCCGATGGCGCGCGTGCGGCGGGTGGCTTGCGGTAGTCGGGGTCGCCGGCCTGGCGGCCTGAATCGACGACCTCGGCGAAGGCCATCGCCTGCTGCGTTGATTTAGGCACATTGCGCAGTCGTTCCACGATCGCCACCAGATCGACATCGTCGCCTGGCTTCGACGTGGCCTCTTCGCGTTTTGCGGTGCCGGGGAGCAGGTCACTCGGCAGTTTTTCGAACTTCAGCCGCATGGTCGTCGCCACGCCTTCGCCGAAGGCGATGGCTTCGCGCTGGCCCATGGAGGACAGGAAGGCAAGCGTCGAGGCGGAAGAGTCGGCAATCGCCGAGCGGATGATCGCCTGGTCCTGCTCATTGGCAAGCCGCATGGCGAAGAAGGTCGAGCATTGCGAAAGGATGGTCGGGTCGAGCTCGCCCGGGCGCTGGGTGACGACGCCGAGATAGCAGCCATATTTGCGGCCTTCCTTGGCAATGCGCGACAGCGCGTGCCTTGTCGGCGCGAAGCCGAGGCGCGGGTCGGCCGGCATATAGCGGTGCGCCTCTTCGCACAAAAACAGCAACTGCAGCTTGCCCTCGCTCCACAGAGCGAGGTCGAAGGCCAGGCGCGCCAGCACCGAGCAGACCGAATTGACCACTTCCGACGGCATGCCGGCCATCTCGAAGCAGGTTACCGGGCGGCCATGATGCGGCACGCGGAAGATGTTGCCGATCGTCTCGTGGATGGTGTCCTCGATCAGGCGCGAGTTGAACATGAAGCGGTAGCGTGGATCGGCGGCCGCCGATTCGATGCGCGTCTTCAGCGATTTGAGCGTCGGGCGATCGGTCTTGCTTTCGAGCATGCCCATGCGCTCATCGATCTGCTTGAGCAGGTCGGCGATGCGGTAAGGCACCGGCGTATCGGCGGTCAACGCATCGCTGCCGCGCCTGATATATGAGCCCGAATTCGGGTTGCGGTAGAGATTCTTGGCGGCCGGGATAAGGTCGCGCAAGGCGTCGATTTCTTCCGGCTCGGTCTCGCGGCCCCGGAACAGCACCTCGGCGAATTCCTCGAGCTTGAACATCCAGAACGGCAGATCCAAGGTTTTGGAATCGACCCTGACGCAGTATTCGGGCAGCGATGCAGCGAACTCGTTGTGCGGGTCGAGGATCAGGATGCGCAGGTCGGGCCGTGCGGCGATCGACTTGCGCAGCAGCAGCGAGACGGCGGTGGATTTGCCGACGCCGGTCGTGCCGACAATGGCGAAGTGACGCGCCAGCGTATCGTCGATGGCGATGTTGGCGGCGATCGTCTCGTCCTGCGCTAGCGTGCCGATCGTGATCGAATGACGCCCGGCGAGGTCATAGACCGCCTGCAGGTCGCGGGTGCGGATCCGATGCGCAACGGCGCCGATATGCGGATAGGTGGTGATGCCGCGATCGAAGACCGGTTTGCCGCCGGGCTCTGCTCCGTCACGGACTTCGCCGATCAGCTCGATGCTGACCTCGATGGCGTTCTGGCCCTCATTGCTCCAGGCGCGGTCCGACTTGCCGATTGCGTAGACCAGGCCGACGGTTCGCGTCGATCCGAGATTGATGGAAATCATCTTGCCGACCGTCCACAGGCCGGTCACCGCGCCGTCGGCGTCATTCGCATAGGCGCTGATGGTGGCGCGCGCGCCATCGCATTGCACGACATTGCCGAGGATGCGCTTGTCGTTCTGCTCTGCGTCGCGGCGCTCCTGCGATGTCGGTTCTCCAACGGAGGCTTCGCGTTCGACATACATGGACAGGCCAATCCCCATTTCCCTGGAGCATCGATCCTACCCGAATGGGGTTAAGGCCCGATGATGTCGGATGGTGTAGAGAGCATTAAAGGGCTCGTGAAAATTGTCGCCAGCCGGCTCTTCTCCGGCGTCTATTTTTCGCTATAATAGACATATGGATGATATAGCGAACGACATTTCCTCGACGATCGGCCGCAGAATACACGCCGAAAGGACCGTGCGCGACTGGTCCCTGGCCGAACTCGCGGAGCATTCCGGCGTCTCGAAGGCGATGCTCAGCACGATCGAGCGGGGCAAGACCAGCCCGACGGCGGCGCTTCTGGTGCGCATCGCGTCGGCCTTCGGCATGACGCTGTCGACCTTGATCGCGCGCGCGGAATTGCAGGGCGGCGGGATATTGCGCGAGGCCGACCAGCCGGTGTGGCGCGATCCCGACACCGGCTATGTCAGGCGGCATCTTTCGCCGGCTGGCGATATGCCGCTGGAACTGATCAAGGTGCATCTGCCGGCGGGCGCCAAGGTCAGTTTTCCGGCCGCTTCATACGCCTTCATCAAGCAGCAGATATGGCTGATTTCCGGGCGGCTCGAATTCATCGAAGGTGAGACAGTGCACAAGCTTGTATCAGGCGACTGCCTGGCGCTCGGGGCGCCGTCGGACTGCACCTTCCACGCCCTCGAGCCCGGCGCCGACTATCTCGTCGCGCTGGTCAGGGGCTGACACAATGGCAAGAAGACCAAAGCGCTCCCACAATGGGGGGCCGCCTCTCGATGAGTACAAGGGCCCGCCATGGGGCAAGGGCGATCCCTACATCTTCCTTGCCTGGCAGGCCGCTCATGCCAAGGCGTGGAAGGCGCCGAGCCACGAGGTGATGCTGCTGCGCATGGACAGAGCCGAGCGGCTTGGCCTGACCTATGAGGAGTACACGCTCGAGATACTCGAGCGCGGGCGGCATCTCGGGCACGAAGACGCCGACCGCATCAGCGCCATCAAGGCGGCGCGAAAGCGACGCCGCGCGCACCGTCTGGACTGACAGCAATGCGCCCGCTTCTATTGCAATCACAGGATATCCTGCACATGAACTCGATCGAGATCGCACCCCTGAACCCGACTGCCGAAACGCAGGACATGCTGGCCGAATTGCTGGTCGCAACGGTGGCGGCCGGCGGTTCGGTCAGCTTCATGCATCCGTTGGCGCCGCAGGCGGCAAGGACGTTCTGGGAGAAGTCGCTGGCCGCGGCGGCAAGGGGCGAAAGATCGGTGCTTGGCGCCTGGGACGGCAAAAACCTCGTCGGCACCGTGACCTTGCTGCTCGATTGTCCGCCCAACCAGCCGCACCGGGCCGAGATCGCCAAGCTGATGACATCAGTCGATTACCGGGGCAGGGGTGTGGGAACGCGCCTGATGCGAGCCGCCGAGAGCCTCGCCCTGGAGAAGGGCCGCACGCTGCTGGTTCTGGACACGGCGACCGAGGAGGGCGCCTCAGGCCTCTATGAGCGGTTGGGCTTCACGCTGGCCGGTGAGATACCGGACTATGCCCTGAAGCCGCATGGCGGGCTGACCGGCACGTTGATCTACTGGAAGCGGATCGGGCCAATCTCATAACCAGTCATGCCGGCGCGGAGAGGCGCAGGAGCAGCCATTGGCGGAAATCCTGTTCGGCTCCGGTCAGGCGTGCTGTCGACGCCCTGGTCAGGAAATGCCCCGATGTGCTGGAAAGTTCATAGTCGGAAAGCCTGACCAGCGTCTTGCTGTCGAGCGCCGCATCGACCAGCGGCCGCGAGCCCAAGAGCACGCCGGCGCTGGCGCTCGCCGCCTCCATGGCGGTGACGAAACTGTCGAAGCGGTGCGATCGTCTGGGATGGCCAGCCAGTCCAGCGGCGGCGAACCATTCCGCCCACATCTCGCGCGCGCCGGCGACCAGAAGCAGCGGCAGGGAAGGCCAGTCGTCGTCGCCGGCGAGCGCAGGTGCGGCCACCGGCACGAGCCGCTCGGCGGTCAGCCTGTCGGCTTCGCGTCCGGGGAACGATCCGTTGCCGAAGCGGATGTCGAGCACCGAGCCCGGCAGATCGTAGTCGGCAGGGCGATGGATCGTCACCAGATCGAGTTGGATGCGCGGCAGTGCCTTGGCGAGATCTGGCAGCGCCGGAACCAGCATGAGCAAGGCAAAGGAGATCGGCGCCCGGATGGTCACGGTCTGGACGGCACGCGGCTCGAACAGTTCCGCGGTGCTGTTGCCGATGGTGGCGAAGGCCGACTGGATGTGAGGCAAGTAGGCCGCACCCTCCGGCGACAGTGCAACGCCCCGCGCCAGCCGCGAAAACAAACGTGTCTTGAGCCGCTCCTCGAGAAACCGGATGTGCTGGCTGACGGCTGCCTGGGTGAGACCGAGCTCGGCTGCCGCCGCGGTGAAATTCGACAGCCGCGCCGCCGCCTCGAAACTGCGCAGCCAGTCCAGAGGCGGCACGGGTGTATTTGTACGAGCCATTAGTATTCTGCGGTCATTGGCTAAAAAATGATAATTTGAGTTATGCCTGTCGCGCGATCAACATGCAATCGAAACCCTGCGGATCAGGCTGCGGGGGACGCAATGAACAGGAACGGATCTCCATGCTCACCCACGCGCTGATCGGCGACGAAGGCAGAACAATCGACCTTGGCTGGCAGGACGGGTCGCGCAGCCGTTTTCATGCCATGTGGCTGCGCGACAATGCGCTGGACGACAAGACGCGCAGCGCCGGCAATGGTCAACGGCTCATCACCATTCTCGACATTCCCGCCAACACCAGGATCGGCGCCGCGTCGATCAAAGGCGGCGCCCTGGAAGTCAGCTTCGTGCCCGAGCAGAAGACGGTCAGCTTTCCCGCGGCATGGCTGAGCGCCAATGCCTATGATCGTGACGCAGGCCGCCAGCCGGGCTGGACAGGCGAGGCCACCGTGCGATGGACCAAGGCCTCGATGCAGAATTCGGTACCGCGCGCCGGCTATGTTGCGGCCAGCCGCGATCGTGCTGTGCTGGGGCAATGGCTGTCGGCGGTGAAAACCTATGGCTTCGCGGTGATGGACGATCTGCCGACCGAATCCGGGGCGCTGTGCAAAGTATCCGATCTGTTCGGCTACATCAGGGAGACCAATTACGGGCGCTGGTTCGAAGTGCGCGCCGAGGTCAATCCGAACAATCTCGCCTACACGAATCTCGGCCTCCAGGCACACACCGACAACCCCTATCGCGACCCTGTGCCGACGCTGCAGATCCTGTCCTGCATCGAGAATACGGTTGAGGGCGGCGAGTCCAGTGTCGTCGATGGGTTTGCCGTCGCGGCTGCGCTGCAGGCTGAGAACCCGGAAGGCTTCCGGCTGCTGAGCTCATGCCCGGCGCGCTTCGAATATGCCGGCTCTTCCGGCGTGCGGCTGCAGGCGAAGCGGCCGATGATCGAGCTCGGGCCCGATGGCGAGCTGATTTGCATCCGCTTCAACAACCGCTCCCTGGCGCCGACGGTCGACGTGCCGTTCAGCGATATGGAAGCGTACTACGCCGCCTATCGCCGGTTCGCGGAACTGATCGAGGATCCATCCTTCGAGGTGACGTTCAAGCTCGAAGCGGGGCAGGCGTTCATCGTCGACAACACCCGCGTCATGCATGCCCGCAAGGCGTTTTCCGGTACCGGTAAGCGCTGGCTGCAGGGCTGTTACGCAGACAAGGACGGTCTGCTGTCGACGCTCGCGGCGATCGAGCATGGGTTCAAGGAGGCGGCGGAATGAGCGGCCAGGATTTGAACGCGGACACCATCGTCGAGTTCATCGCCGACATCTTCGAGCGCCGGGGTGCCGAATCCTATCTCGGCGAACCCGTCACCATGTCGGAGCACATGCTGCAGGGCGCCTGGTTCGCCGAGCAGGACGGCGCGCCGGACGAGCTGGTGGCGGCGGCGCTGCTGCACGACATCGGCCACTACACCAGCGAGTTCGGCACCTATTCGCCCGAGGATGTCGAGGACAAGCATCATGACGAGGCCGGTGGCGAGGTGCTGGCGCCGTTCTTTCCGCCGGTCATCGTCGAATGCGTCAGGCTGCATGTCGCGGCCAAGCGCTATCTCTGCGCCACCGACCCGACCTATTTCGGCAGGCTGTCGCAGGCCTCGGTGCACACGCTGTCGCTGCAGGGCGGGCCGATGAGCGCCGATGAAGTGGCCGAGTTCCGCAAGAACCCGTTCCACGAGGAAGCGGTCCGGGTCCGCATCTGGGACGAGAGCGGCAAGATCGCCAACATGAAGACACGGGCGTTTCGCGATTACGTGCCGCTGCTGCAGCGGGTGGTGACACAGTTCGCCGCGGGTAAGCCGGCGTAATTCCCTCGAAGGAAGGAGGCAGGGTGCAAGCCATGCCTCCTTCCTTTTTTACTCCGCAGGAATGGCGCTCGCCTATCCCTTGTGGTGCACCTGCTGCAGGCCGTAGACCGGCGTCGCCAAGCCGGCCTGCCTGGCTTTCAACTGCAGCGCCAGGAACTGCGAATAGTGTCGTGATTGGTGCAGATTGCCGCCGTGGAACCACAGCGCCTCCTGTTGCGTCGGCTTCCACATGTTGCGCAGCTCACCTTCCCAGGGGCCGGGATCCTTGGTGGTGTTCGAGCCGAGGCCCCAGCATTTGCCGACCTTGTCCGCGGTCTCGCGCGATATCAGATCGGCGGCCCAGCCGTTCATCGAGCCGTAGCCGGTGGCGTAGACGATGAGGTCCGCAGGCAGTTCCGACCCGTCGCTGAGCAGAACCGAGTGCTGCTTGATCTCTTCGACGTCGACGCCGCTCTTCAGCTTGATCGAACCATCGATAACCAGCTGCGAGGCGCCAACATCGATGTAATAGCCAGAGCCGCGCCTTAGGTACTTCATGAACAGGCCGGACTCGTCGTCGCCCCAGTCGAGCATGAAACCGGCCTTTTCCAGTCCCTTGTAGAACGCCGCATCGCGTTTCTTCATCTCGGCATAGGCCGGGATCTGGAACTCGTGCAGGATCTTGTAAGGCAGCGAAGCGAAGATGAGATCGGCCTTGGCGGTGGTGATGCCATTCTGCAGCGCCTGCTCCGAATAGAGCGAACCCAGTCCGATTTCCATCAACGTGTCGGACCTGGAGATATGGGTACTCGAGCGCTGCACCATGGTCACGTCGGCACCAGCTTCCCAAAGTGCGGCAGCGATGTCATGGGCGGAATTGTTGGATCCGATGACAACGGCCTTTTTGCCGGCATAGGCGTCGGGACCCGGATGCTTCGACGAGTGGTGCTGGTCACCCTTGAAGGTTTCCATGCCCTTGAATTTCGGCAGATTGGCCTTGCCGGACTGTCCGGTTGCCAGCACCAGCTGCTTGGGCTTCAGCGTGATGTCCTTGCCGTCGCGGTGGACGACGACGGTCCATTCCTTCGTCTTGTCGTCATAGGACGCACTTTTGGCCTCGGTCGAGGACCAGTAATTCAGCTCCATCACCTTGGCGTACATTTCCAGCCAGTCGCCGATCTTGTCCTTGGGCGAGAAGACCGGCCAGTTCTTGGGGAAATCGATATAGGGCAGATGGTCGTACCAGACCGGGTCATGCAGGCAGAGCGATTTGTAGCGCTTGCGCCAGCTGTCGCCGGCACGCTCGTTCTTCTCGATGATGATGGTGGGCACGCCAAGCTGCCGCAGCCGCGCGCCGAGCGCGATGCCGCCCTGGCCGCCACCGATGATCACCGTATAGGGCTGCGTCTTGAAGCCGAGCTCGGCGGCTTCCCTCTCGCGTTCTTCTTTCCATGTCGGACGGTTCTTGCCCGAGCCGTGCCTGGCGCCCATCGGCCGCGCAAAGCCTGCCGGCTCCTCGTGGCCTTTCAGTTCGGCCATGGTGGTCAGCAGCGTCCAGATCTTGCCGTCCTTCAGCCTGATATGGCCGAAGCCGCGCGCCACTTCCGTCTCGAAGCTGATCCAGCCCTCGATCAACCCGTCGCTCTCCGTCGCGTCCTCGCCCTTGGCGATGGCGAAGTGCGACGGCCTGGTTTTCGACAATTGGTTTTTCAGCATGTCGCGGACCTGGTCGCGGCCTTCCATGGTCTTGATGTTCCAGGTGAAGGTAACGAGGTCGCGCCAGTAGCAATCATCTTGAAAGCAATCGACCGCCTTCTCGATGTCATTGGCAGCAAGCGCGGCGCCGAATTGATCGAGCAGGTCGGACAGTTTCTTGCTAGGGGCCGTGTTCTTGCTAGAGGGCTTGTCGAGCATCAGGTTTCCTCCCGTGAAATCCAGATCGTCATGGTGGTCGCTCCGCCGGGCTTGCCGCCGGACGATCAAGTATCGTCAGAGATGGTGGCCCTCGTCACGCCCCACCATAGTTTCCAGCGATTTCAATGGTCTATCCTAGAAATGAGATCGCCAGGCGGTTTCGGAATCGCCCGGGCGCCGGAAACGAACGTTCCATTTGTGAATGCCGCGCCGGTCGCGCAAAATTGATGGTCAAATGCCGCAATGCGGTCACCCGGGCCGATGACAACCGATCGGTGAGAAGCCGGGAAGCGGTGGCGGGCAACAGGGCGGTTCCCGGGATTTTCTGGATGCGGAACTCTGGAGCCCGTTATGATCATCATACCTTTCATCCAAGCGTCTTCATGTCGCTCCCTTGGCCGGCGTGGACGCGCAGCAGCAATGGCCGCGGTCATGGCCTTGAGCGCGACCCTGACCGGCCCGCTGGTGCTGCCCGGAACGCAGGCGCATGCGGCGGAAATTGCCGTCACCGTCCGCGAAAGGCTTTCGAATTATGGCGGATGGCGAACCTCGGCCCGATTCGGCGATGTCTGGGTTCCCTCGGTCCGTACCGAATGGCGGCCGTACACCGAAGGCAGGTGGGTCTGGACCGACGATGGCTGGTACTGGCAGTCCACCGAGCCATTCGGCGATGTCGTCTATCACTATGGCCGCTGGGCGTATGATCCCGATTTCGGCTGGGTGTGGATCGCCGGCGATCAATGGGCGCCAGCCTGGGTGGTGTGGCGTCAGGGCGGCAATGATGTCGGCTGGGCTCCAGCGCCGCCCGACGTCGGTGTCGCCTTCGACGACGCCTGGTGGTGTTTCGTGCCTGTGGCGGCGATCGGCGCGGTCGATCTGGTCAGGATGGTGCGGCCGGGGCAGGAGAACGTCGTCATCATGCGCAACACGACGATCATCAACCAGACGGTCGTGGTCAACAATGCACCGCGCGTGCGACTTGGCAATCAGGTCGTTGCAATCAATGCCGGACCCCGGCTGCAGCAACTCCCGAAGCCCGTCATCGAATCGATCAAGGCGGCAAAACTGGTTCCGCCTCGCAAAGGCGTGTTTGCCAGTGCACGGCTCGATGTTTCCAGGGGCGCCGAGATCAAGAGGCTTGCCGGCAATACAAAGGGGAACGGGCAAATCCTGGCGGGTCCCAAGACTGCGACCGGCAACAAGGCCATTTCCCCCGGCGCGGTGACTGCCAGCAATCCGGTGGTCGTGAAGCCGGTGAGCAAGCGGATGGCCGCCGGCAACGGCGCGAAGGCCGATGCGCTCAAGCTGCATGCCGACAGGACCGCGGGCGACGGACGCATCGTTGTCAAATCGTCGCTCAACCGGGGGTCGCCCAAGCCGGTTTCGGGGCAGCGTCTTGCACGCGGAGCTGGGCAACAAAAGCCGCATCAGCAAGCGTTGGCAATGCGCATGCCCCAGCACCATGCCCCGGCAAGGGTGGCACCCCACCATCCGCCAGCGAAGATGCAGGCCAGGAAGGCGTTCAAATGCGATCCACGCGTTTCCCGCTGCAAGGCGCCGGGCTGACAAGCTCGATCGCGCCGGCACGCTGTGCGCGCCGGCGCGATTTTTCCCGTTGACAGGCTGCCTTGCCCGCCCTTAGTGTCCGCCACCATGAAAACGGCACTCATTCTCGTAGGAAAGCGCGTGGGCAAGGCGGTGTAACCGCCGGGCGAAAACCCCCCATGCGCAAGACACAGGCTCCCTCGGGGGCCTTTTTTATTGCCTTAAACACGACTAAACGACCAGCAAACGCCAAATGGCGACAGTACGGGACCAGACCGATGAGCAACGGACAGAACGAGCGGCGCGAGATGACAGGTGCCGAAATGGTGGTGCAGGCGCTGAAGGACAATGGCGTCAAGCATGTCTTCGGCTATCCCGGCGGCGCTGTCCTTCCGATCTATGACGAGATCTTCCAGCAGGACGATGTCGAGCACATACTGGTGCGCCACGAGCAGGGCGCCGGCCATGCGGCCGAAGGCTATGCGCGTTCGACCGGCAAGGCCGGCGTCATGCTGGTGACCTCCGGCCCCGGCGCCACCAATGCGGTGACGCCGCTGCAGGACGCGCTGATGGATTCGATCCCGCTGGTCTGCCTGACGGGGCAGGTGCCGACCTCGCTGATCGGCTCCGACGCTTTTCAGGAATGCGATACGGTCGGCATCACGCGCCCCTGCACCAAGCACAACTGGCTGGTGAAGGACGTCAACGAGCTCGCCGCCACCATCCACGAGGCTTTCCATGTCGCGACCACCGGCCGTCCGGGTCCGGTCGTCGTCGATATTCCGAAGGACGTGCAGTTCGCCAGGGGATTCTACGTCCCGCCGCAGATCGCGCCGCGCACCAGCTACCAGCCCAAGGTCCAGGGCGACCTGGAAAAGGTCAAGGCGGCGGTCGAGCTGATGGCCAGCGCCAAGAAGCCGATCATCTATAGCGGCGGCGGCGTCATCAATTCCGGCCCGGAAGCGAGCCATCTGCTGCGCGAACTGGTCGATCTTACCGGTTTCCCGATTACCTCGACGCTGATGGGCCTCGGTGCCAATCCGGCATCGGGCAAGAACTGGATGGGCATGCTCGGCATGCACGGCACCTATGAAGCCAACATGGCCATGCATGACTGCGACGTGATGATCTGCATCGGCGCGCGTTTCGACGACCGCATCACCGGCCGGCTGACCGCGTTCTCGCCGAATTCGAAGAAGATCCACATCGACATCGATCCATCGTCGATCAACAAGAACGTTCACACCGAGGTGCCGATCATCGGCGATGTCGGCCGGGTGCTGGAGGATATGGTGCGGCTGTGGCGCGCGAGCGCCAAGGCCGACAAGAAGGCGCTCTACCCGTGGTGGGAGCAGATCGCCAAATGGCGTGCGCGCGACTCGCTCGCCTACAAGATGAACAACGACGTGATCATGCCGCAATACGCCATCGAGCGGCTCTACGAACTGACCAAGGGCATGGACACCTACATCACCACCGAGGTCGGCCAGCACCAGATGTGGGCGGCGCAGCACTATCATTTCGAGAAGCCGAACCGCTGGATGACGTCAGGCGGGCTGGGCACGATGGGTTACGGCCTGCCGGCGGCGCTCGGCGTGCAGATCGCGCATCCCGACGCGCTGGTCATCGACATCGCCGGCGACGCCTCCGTGCAGATGACGATGCAGGAGATGAGCGCTGCCGTGCAGCACGACGCGCCGATCAAGATCTTCATCCTGAACAACCAGTATATGGGCATGGTGCGGCAGTGGCAGCAGCTGCTGCACGGCAACCGGCTGTCGCATTCCTACACCGAGGCGATGCCCGACTTCGTCAAGCTCGCCGAGGCCTATGGCGGACACGGCATTCGCTGCGAGAAGCCGGACGAACTGGACGACGCGATCAAGGAGATGATCTCGGTCAGGAAGCCGGTGCTGTTCGACTGCCGCGTGGCGACGCTCGCCAACTGCTTCCCGATGATCCCATCGGGCAAGGCGCACAATGAGATGCTCTTGCCCGACGAGGCGACCGACGAGGCGGTGGCCAACGCCATCGACGCCAAGGGCAGGGAACTGGTGTAGCCGGCAGAACCAAGGCAGAGCTGTCGCCAGAAAGCCCTGCGCAAACAAAGAATTAGCTCAAGAGCTTGAAATCGAGATTCATGTCATGAACGCACAGCTACAACCGACCGGCTCCGCCTATTTCATCGCCAAGGAGACGGAAAAGCCGGAAAACCACACGCTTTCCGTGCTGGTCGACAATGAGCCGGGCGTGCTTGCCAGGGTCATCGGCCTGTTTTCCGGGCGTGGCTACAACATCGAGAGCCTGACCGTCTCCGAGACCGAGCATGAAAAGCATTTGTCGCGCATAACCATCGTGACGCGCGGCACGCCGCATGTGCTGGAGCAGATCAAGCACCAGCTCGAGCGCATCGTGCCGGTGCACCGCGTCGTCGACCTGACCGTGCGTTCGCATGAATCCGGGCAGGAGCGGCCGCTGGAGCGCGAACTGGCGCTGGTCAAAGTCGCCGGCACCGGCGAGGCCCGGGTCGAGGCGTTGCGGCTGGCCGATGCGTTCCGCGCCAGCGTCATCGACGCCAACACCGAGCATTTCATCTTCGAGATCACCGGCAAAGGCTCCAAGATCGACCAGTTCATCGCCATCATGAAACCGCTCGGCCTGGTCGAAATCTGCCGCACCGGCGTGGCAGCGTTGAACCGCGGCCCGCAGGCGATGTAGGACTTCGGCGGGGCTGGCGCCGAACGCGTCAGCCAGCTTCCATAGTGAGGCTTCCGATGCTGACTTGTCAGGGAGGATATCCATGTCGCTCGACGCATTCCTTGCCCTGCTTGTCTACGCCTTCGTGACCTCGATCACGCCGGGGCCGAACAATCTCATGCTGCTGGCATCGGGCGTGAATTTCGGCCTCGTCAGAACCGTTCCGCACATGCTGGGCATCAGCATGGGTTTCCTCGTGCTGCTGCTTGCCGTCGGTCTTGGCCTCGGCGCTGTGTTGACGGCGTTTCCGGCGCTGCATACCGCGCTCAAGATCGCCGGCGGCGCCTATCTTTTGTACCTCGCGTGGAAGATCGCCATGTCGCGCACGCTGACCGGCAAGGGCGAGACGAACGCGCGGCCTATGCGCTTCATCGAGGCGGCCGCATTCCAGTGGGTCAATCCCAAGGCGTGGGTGATGGCGATCACCGCCATGGCCGTCTATGCCAATGCCGAGCACCCGTTCCTGTCGGTGGTGTTGATCGCCGTGGCTTTCACTATCGTCAATTTGCCGAGCGTCTCGGTATGGGCAGGGTTCGGCACGGCGCTGCGTGGCTTCCTGTCGGACCCGGTGCGGCTGAAATGGTTCAACATCGCCATGGGCGTGCTGCTGGCGGCGACGCTTTGGCCGATGCTTAAATAGGCTGTGGGGCGCACCAGCCGATCGTAGGGGGACGGGATTCGGACTCTCGGCGGACCGTCCGGATCGGGAGCCGCCCCGTGTTGCACATCCATTGTGCAGTGCACATTAAATCTTCGTAATGCCGCCTTTTGGCCCTTTTCCAACAAAGGCGTGTCCTATCTATTCGGCGAAATCGCGGCAACGGGCCGCGTTGGAATAGAACCCATCGGACCACGACGTGTCGGGTGGAGAGGGCCTTTGACCATGCGTGGAAAAGTCGTTCTTTCGTTGCTGGCCGTCGCCTGCCTGGGTGCGGCCGGCTGGCTCTATCTTTCGCCTGACGCGCTTGGCAGGGTCCAGCAGGTCATCGGCGCAAAGCAGGTTGCCGCGCCGGACAAACAGGCTGCGGCTTCGGACAAGAAGGCCGACAATGCCGGGCGCTCGGTCTCCATCCTCTCGGCCGTCGCCTCGACAGCCGATTTCCCGATCCGGCGTTATGCGATCGGCTTCGTCTCCTCTCCCGCCGTCGTCAACATCAACGCGCGGGTGTCCAGCCAAATCGTGTCCATCGACGTCAAGGACGGGCAGATGGTCAAGACCGGCGATCTGCTGTTTTCGCTCGATGACCGGGCGCTGAAGGCGCAGCTTGCCAAGGACCAGGCGGCGCTGGCCAAGGATCAGGCGATGCTCGCCAGCTCGCAGTCCGATCTCCAGCGCGCCAAGGATCTGGTCGCCAAGCAGGCCGGCACGCAGCAGACCTACGACCAGGCCGTCGCCGCGCAGAAGGCTGCCGCAGCGACTGTCGATGCCGACAAGGCGACAATCGACGCCGACAATGTCCAGCTTGGCTTCGCCACGATCACGGCGCCGATTTCCGGCAGGCTGGGTGCTGTCAGCGTCGCCGTCGGCGATCTCGTCACCGTCAGCAATGGCAACAGCAGTACGGCGACCCCGCTGGTGACCATCACCCAGATGGACCCGCTGCAGGTCAACTTCAATCTTCCCGAGAGTAACCTGGCCCTGCTGCACAAGGCGCTCGCCAACCCGCAGCAGGGCGCGGTGACACTGACCAAGGATGGTGACCCGACGCCGATCGGCAAGGGTACGCTCGATTTCGTCGACTCCAGCGTCGACACCGCGTCGGGCACGATTGCCACGCGGGCAAGCATTCCCAATGCCGATCTTTCGCTATGGCCCGGCCAGTATGTGAATGTCGTGCTCGACGCCGGCATCATGCCGCAGATGACATCGGTTCCCACGGTCGCGGTGCAGCCAAGCCAGAAGGGGCCGTTCGTCTATGTCGTCAAGCCGGACAACACGGTCGAGATGCGGCCGGTGCAGGTGGCGCTGACCGAAGGCGAGAACAGCGCCGTCAGCCAGGGGCTGAAAAGCGGCGAGAAAGTTGTCACTGAGGGCCAGACGAGGCTGAAGGACGGCGCCGCGGTGCATGAGGGCAAGGCCACGGCCGATGCCGCGCCGAAGGTGGCCGAGGCGAGCAAAGCCGGCGAGGCGGCCCAATGATCTCCGAATTCTGCATACGCAGGCCTGTCGCCACCCTTCTGATGTCGTTCGCCCTCGTGCTGGGCGGACTGTTCGCCTACAAGTTCCTGCCGGTGGCGGCACTGCCCAGCGCCGAATTCCCGGTGGTCAACGTCTCGGCTTCGCTGCCCGGCGCCTCGCCGGAAACCATGGCGACGTCGGTGGCGACCCCGCTGATCAAGCAGTTCGCAACCATCGCCGGTATCGATTCGATCTCGACCACGAACTCGCTTGGCCAGACCTCGATCGCCATCCAGTTCGTGCTCAACCGCGACATCGACGCGGCAGCAGCCGACGTGCAGGCGGCGATCGCGCGCACGCAGAAATCATTGCCGCCGCAGATGACGGCGCCGCCGAGCTATCGCAAGGTCAATCCGGCCGACGCGCCGATCCTTTTGATGTCGCTGGTCAGCGACACGGTTCCGCTGACCGATCTCGATGCTTTCGCGGAAAATGTCATCTCGCCGTCGCTGTCGACCATAGACGGCGTGGCGCAGGTCTCGATCTTCGGCCAACAGAAATACGCGGTGCGCATCCAGATCGACCCGACCGCGCTTGCCGCGCGCGGCATCTCGATCGATCAGCTGCAGGCGGCGGTCGCCTCGGCCAACAGCAACACGCCGCTCGGCGTGCTGCAGAACGACAAGCAGCAGCTTACCATCACCGCCAACACGCAGCTGACTGACGCCGCCGGCTTCTCCAACATCATCAGCGTCCACAAAAACGGTCGACACGTACGGTTGGGCGAGGTGACCCGTGTGGTCGATTCGGTGCAGACGACGACGACGGCGAGCTGGTATGACGGTACGCGCGCGATCATCATGGCGGTGCAGCGCCAACCCGACGCCAACACCGTCGACGTCGTCGACAAGGTCAAGGCCATGCTGCCGTCCTTCAAGGACCAGATGCCGGCCGCCGCCGACATCAAGCTGCTTAACGACCGCTCCAGTTCGATCCGTCAGGCCGTCGATGATGTCCAGTTCACGCTGCTGTTGACCATCGCGCTGGTGGTCATGGTGATCTTCGTGTTCCTGCGCCGGGTGACGGCGACCATCATCCCGGCCGTGGCGGTGCCGATTTCGCTGATCGCCACGCTCGGCGCGATGTTCCTGTTCGGCTTTTCCATCGACAACATATCGCTGATGGGCCTGACGCTGGCGGTCGGCCTCGTCGTCGACGACGCCATCGTGATGCTTGAAAACATCTTCCGCCATATGGAGGAGGACGGGCTGTCGGCCTTCGACGCATCGCTGAAGGGCGCGCGCGAAATCGGCTTTACCATCATCTCGATCTCGATTTCGCTGGTCGCGGTGTTCATCCCGGTGCTGCTGATGGGTGGCGTCATCGGGCGCATCTTCAACGAGTTCGCCGTCGTGGTGACGGTCGCCATCCTGGCGTCGATGTTCGTGTCGCTGACGCTGACGCCGATGCTGTGCTCGCGGCTGCTGTCGGTGACCAAAGCCGACCGCGACAAGCATGGCCCCGGCCACAAGCCGGACCTCGTCACCCGCGGCTACGACAAGGTCTTGAGCTTCTGCCTGCGGCACACCTTCCTGGTG
>NZ_RZPQ01000460.1:0-4763 GCF_003999135.1 Mesorhizobium sp. M7A.F.Ca.CA.004.06.1.1
GAGATCGCCATCGCCGCCTTTATGGCGCGCGAAGCTGCCGCCCTGCCCCCCTTCTACCTGCTCGCCGATCCGGCGCTGATCGCCTCCCGGGCGCGCCTGCTCGGCATTTCGCTGCCGGTCGTCGAAACGACATCAGCGCAAGCGGCGCAGGTCTTTGCCCGCGCCTTGCCGATCGTTCCACTGACTGCCCGCTGCATCGACAGTCCCGGCCGGCCGGATCCGGCCAATGCGGCCGCCACCATCGAGGCCATCGACCGCGCCGTCGCCGATTGCCTTGCCGGCGAAGCCTCGGCCGTGGTCACCTGCCCCATCGCCAAGAAGCCGCTCTACGACGCCGGCTTTCGCTTCCCCGGCCACACCGAGTATCTGGCGCATCTGGCGGCCCGGCACAGCGGCGTCGAGGCGATGCCGGTGATGATGCTGGCAGGACCCGACCTGCGCACCGTTCCCGTCACCATCCACATCGCGCTGGCCGAGGTGCCGAAGGCACTGACCACCGAGCTGATCGTCGCCACCGCGCGCATCACCGCCGCCGACCTTACCGGCCGCTTCGGCATCGCCAAGCCACGGCTGGCGATTGCCGGGCTCAACCCGCATGCCGGCGAAGGCGGCGCCATGGGCCTCGAGGACGAGCGGATCGTGCGCCCGGCGGTCGACATCCTGCGTGCCGATGGCATCGACGCTTTCGGCCCTTTGCCGGCCGACACGTTGTTCCATGTCCGGGCGCGGGCGGGCTACGACGCGGCCCTTTGCATGTATCACGACCAGGCGCTGATCCCGGCCAAGGCGCTGGCTTTCGACGAGGCGGTCAATGTCACGCTCGGCCTGCCCTTCATCCGCACCTCGCCCGACCACGGCACGGCCTTCGACATCGCCGGCAAGGGTGTGGCGCGGCCCGACAGCCTGATAGCGGCGCTGAAGCTTGCCCGGCGGCTGGCCGACACGAACACGAAGGCGGTTGCGGTATGAGATCTCGGGCATGAGCATCGACGGGCTGCCGCCGCTGCGCGAGGTGATCGAGCGTCATGGGCTGCGGGCAAAGAAGGCGCTCGGCCAGAATTTCCTGCTCGACCTCAACCTCACCGGCAAGATCGCGCGCACCGCCGGCGACTTGTCCGATGCAACCGTGATCGAGGTCGGTCCCGGTCCCGGCGGGCTGACCCGCGCCCTGCTTTCCAACGGCGCGCGTCACGTCATCGCCATCGAGCGTGACGAACGCTGCCTAGCGGCCCTTGCCGAAGTGTCCGATCATTATCCCGGCCGGCTGGAGGTTGTTTCCGGCGATGCGCTGAAGACGGATTTCGCAGGCCTTGCCAGCCGAGCGACCGGCAATGGCGGTCCGGTCAAGATCGTGGCCAACCTGCCCTACAATATCGGCACGGAGCTGCTGGTGCGCTGGTTGACGGTCAGCGACTGGCCGCCTTTCTACACCTCGATGACTTTGATGTTCCAGCGCGAGGTGGCCGAGCGCATCGTCGCGCCTGCCGGCAGCGACAGCTATGGCCGGCTGGGGGTTCTTGCCGGCTGGCGGACGGAGGCGAGGATCGCCTTCGACGTACCGCCACAGGCATTCACGCCGCCGCCAAAGGTCACCTCCTCGGTGGTGCATCTGGTGCCGCGCCCGACGCCCCTGCCCGCCGAGGTGAAGAAACTCGGCCGCGTCACAGAAGCCGCTTTCGGCCAACGTCGCAAGATGCTGCGGCAGAGCGTGAAAAGCCTCGGCGGCGAGGCCCTGCTCGAACGCGCCGGCATCGATCCGACACGCCGCGCCGAGACGCTCAGCGTCGAGGAATTCGTGCGGCTGACCAATGCCGTGTAGCTCTCTTCTCCCCGTTTACGGGGAGAAGATGCCGGCAGGCAGATGAGGGGGCAGCACGAACCTTGAAATGCCAGCACCGCCCCTCATCCGGCCCTTCGGGCCACCTTCTCCCCGTGAACGGTGCGAAGGAAGAGGTCTCAGCCCGTCTTCTCGTCCAACAGTCCAGAGACGAAATCGAACAGGCCTGGCCGGCGGTCGCGTCTTAGCCGCTCGGCGACGACGATGCCGCGCACTTCGGCGAAGGCGCGGTCAAGGTCATCATTGACGATGACGAAATCATATTCCTTCCAGTGCTCGATCTCGTTGCGGGCGTTTTTCAGCCGCGTCTCGATCACCGCCTCCTGGTCTTCAGCGCGACGTTTCAGCCGCGCCTTCAACTCCTTCATCGATGGCGGCAGGATGAAGATCGAGACAATGTCGGCGCGCATCTTCTCCTTGAGCTGCTGGGCGCCTTGCCAGTCGATGTCGAACAGCATGTCGCGCCCCTCGGACAGCGCCAGTTCGGCCGGTTCGCGCGGCGTCGCATAGCAATTGCCATGCACCTCGGCCCACTCCAGCAGCGCGTCGGAATCACGAAGCCGCTCGAATTCGCGCATCGTCCGAAAATGATAGTGGACGCCTTCGATCTCGCTTCCACGGCGCGGCCTGGTGGTGACCGAGACCGACAGTTCGAGGCTGGAATCGCTTTCCAGAAGATTGCGCGCGATCGTCGACTTGCCGGCGCCGGACGGCGACGACAGGACGAGCATCAGGCCCCGGCGGCGTATGCGGGACCCCAAATCCTTGGCAACCATCGGCTACTCCAGATTCTGGATCTGTTCACGAAACTGGTCGACCACCGCCTTCAGGTCCAGGCCGATCGCGGTGATGGCTGCGGCATTCGATTTGGAACACAGCGTATTCGATTCGCGGTTAAATTCCTGTGCCAGAAAATCGAGCTTGCGACCGACCGCGCCGCCGCCCACCAGCAGTGCCCGGCCGGATGCGACATGCGTTTTCAGCCGGTCGATCTCTTCGCGAATATCGGCCTTGGTGGCCAGGAACGCCGCCTCCATATGCAGTCGGGTGGCATCCAGATTGGCGGAAGCGTCCATCAGCAGCCTGACCTGCTCGGCGATGCGTTCGCGGATCACCGCGGTCTCGCGGGATGGATCCACTTCTGCCCGCAGCGTCAGCGCCTCGATCGTGTCGATATGACCCGACAACAGCAAAGCCAGCGCGGCTCCTTCGCCCTGCCGTGCCTGTTCGAGCCCGTTCAAGGCCACTTCGAGCGCGGCCATGACCGCGGCATCGAGCGCGGCCCTCGCCTCCTCGGTTTCGACGGTTTCAGGAATGTCGAGCACGCCGCGCAGCGAAAGCAATCCATCCGACGTCGCCGCAGCAACGCCGAATTGCTCCTGCAGCCGTTTGGCGAGCCCAGCAAGGTCCTTCAGGAAGGCTTCGTTGACGACCGGCTGCGCCTGCGCGCCAACGGCACGGCCGATGGTCAGCGTCGCCTGGAAATTGCCGCGTGCAAAACGTTTCTGAAGTATTTGCCGGACAGCAGGTTCCAACCGCTCGAAGCCTTGCGGCAGCCGCAGCCGTACCTCGACGCTCTTGCCGTTGACGGACTTGACCTCCCAGGCGATCGAGGTGCCTTCGTGCTCGGCGACGGCACGTGCAAAACCGGTCATGCTCTGCAAATTCATATCGCCCACACGTCCCTGGCACATCGCCCTGAACCGGCTTTCCGGACAGAGCGAGTGCGGCTTGAAAAAGATTGCGCCGCAGGCGCGTCGAAACCGGACGCGCGGCGCTCTTCCAAATGTCAGGGCGTTGCCTGCCGGGCAACGCCTTCCTTCATTTACTGGGCAGCGCCCGCGTCACCGCCGCTGTCGTCGGCACCGTCAGCCGGCCCACTGCCAGCGGGTTTGACGGCATTGCTGTCGCCGGTGCCAGTCGTCTTGGCGGCTTTGGCGGCATCATCGGCCTGCTTCTTCAGCAACGCGCGATAGCGGGCGACGTTCTCGTTGTGCTCGTCCAGCGTCGCGGCAAAAACGTGCCCGCCGGTGCCGTCGGCAACGAAATAGAGGTCGGCGGTCTTCGACGGATTGGCCACCGCCTCCAGCGCTGCACGACCCGGATTGGCGATCGGCGTCGGCGGCAAGCCATTGATCACATAGGTGTTGTAGGGCGTCTGTTTCTGGATGTCCGACTGGTAGATCGGCCGGTCCGCCGGCTTTCCCTTGCCGCCGAACAGCCCGTAGATGATGGTCGGATCGGATTGCAGGCGCATGCCCTTGGCAAGCCGGTTCAGGAAGACGGCGGCAACTCGCGAACGCTCGTCACCCTTGCCCGTCTCCTTCTCGACGATCGAGGCCAGCGTGACGAACTCCTCGACGTTGGCCAGCGGCAGGTCAGGCGCGCGCCGCTGCCAGACATCGTCGACCAGCTTCTTCTGATCCGCCAGCAGCTTATCGACCATCTGCTGGCGTGTCGCTCCGCGCGTGAAGCGCAGCGTGTCGGTGGCGAGGCTGCCCTCCGGCGGCGTGGTTGCCGGCATGTCGCCGCTCAAGGCATTCTCCTCGGCGATGCGCTGCAATGCCTGGTCGACCGTCAGTCCTTCAGGAATGGTCAGCGAATACATCACCGACTTGCCGCTCTTCAGAAGCTCCATGATATCGCGCATGGATGCCCTGGGCTTGATCTCGTACTCGCCGGCTTTCAGCGCGGAATCATTGCCGAAGGCCCGCACGCCAAGGCGGAATACCCGGGCGTCGCTGATCAACCCGCGGCGTTCGAGCTGGTCGGCGATATCCTGGACGCCGGTGCTCGGCTTGACCAGGAAGGTGTCGCCATTGGCCGAAGGTCCGGGTTCGGTGAATTCCTGCTTGCCGAAATAGACCGCGACGCCGGCCGCCAGAACCACCAGCATCACCGAGGAGATGACGAAGTTCATGAAAAC
>NZ_RZPQ01000461.1:0-4749 GCF_003999135.1 Mesorhizobium sp. M7A.F.Ca.CA.004.06.1.1
GCCGGGGTTGAAGCGATGATCGCCATAATCGTCGCCGGCATGCGCATCCGGCTGCACGGCAAAACGCGCGCGAAAATCCGCGGATGAAAACGGCGCCGGCGTCACCTGGTCCATCACGCGCTCAGCCGCTTCAACTGGTCCGCCGGCATGATCGGGAACACGGCGCCCTTGGAGCGCACCGCGAACATCGTCTCGCCGCCGATCTCGACCTCCTCGCCATGCCCGACCAGCTCATACATAACCGGCCGCGCCACCAGCGCCTCCAGACGGCCCCGCACCAGCACATAGGGCTTCAATCCGCCGGTCTCGTTCTCGTCGACGAAGCGCAGCGGCCGTTCCGGCCCGGCCTCGACGACATCGCCGACATTGGTGCGGAAGGTGATGGTCTGCGCTTCGCCGCTACCCGAAACGTCCATTTCGACCGCGATGAACGGCGCATCGGCAACGCGGATGCCGACCTTTTCCACCGGTGTCACCAGATAGGTCCTGCCATCGGCGTCCTTGCGCAGCACCGAGGAGAAAAGCTGCACCAGCGGCATGCGCCCGATCGGCGTGCCCAGATAGAACCAGGTGCCGTCGGACTTGATCTCCATGTCCAGATCGCCGCAGAAGTCGGGATTCCAGCGTTCGACGGGTGCCGCCCCCTTGCCGGCACGGGCGGCGCGCGAGATGAGCGCCTCGAGGCCACGCGCCTCGGTGGCATCCGTCAGGCTTTCTTCACGATGTCCCAAGGGTCCCGTCATGGTCACGAAATAGTCACTGTTGTTGCGCTTGTCAGCCTAAGTCTGTGATTTAAGTTTCGACATAGGCGCCACGCGAGGCCGAATCGCGGCAACTTATGGTATGGTGCAGCCGTTGTTCCAGCCATGGTATTCCAACCACAAGGATCGATGCGGCATGAGCGTGATGGTCAAGGAAAGCCCGATCAGCGAAAAGGACATGATCGCCGAGGCCGAAAAGGCGCTTGCCGACATCTCCCGGATCCGCGACGGGGTCGGCCGGGTCATCTTCGGACAGGAAAGCGTCGTCGAGCGTACTCTGGTGGCTCTGCTGGCCGGTGGCCATGCGCTTTTGGTCGGCGTGCCGGGCCTCGCCAAGACCAAGCTGGTCGAAACACTTGGCATCGTGCTCGGCCTCGATTCGCGTCGCATCCAGTTCACGCCGGACCTGATGCCGTCCGATATCCTCGGCTCCGAAGTGATGGAGCAGGACGAAACCGGCAAACGCTCCTTCCGCTTCATCTCCGGGCCGATCTTCGCCCAGTTGCTGATGGCCGACGAGATCAACCGCGCGTCGCCGCGTACCCAGTCGGCGCTGCTGCAGGCCATGCAGGAATACCACGTCACCATTGCCGGCGCCCGCCATGACCTGCCGGCGCCCTTCCACGTGCTGGCAACCCAAAACCCGCTGGAGCAGGAAGGCACCTATCCGTTGCCCGAGGCCCAGCTTGACCGCTTCCTGATGCAGGTGGATATCCTCTATCCCGAGATCGAGGCAGAGCGCCGCATCCTTCTGGAAACCACCGGCATCGAGGACGCGAAAGCGCAAAACGTGCTGCAGCCGGTGCGGCTGAAGGAGATCCAGACGCTGATCCGCCGCATGCCGGTGCCTGAAAGCGTCGTCGAGGCGATCCTGACGCTGGTGCGCTCGGCGCGTCCCGGCCAAGGCAATGCCGAGACCGACAAGAACGTCGCCTGGGGTCCCGGCCCGCGCGCCAGCCAGGCGCTGATGCTGTGCACAAGGGCGCGCGCGCTTTACGACGGACGGCTGGCGCCCTCGGTTGACGACGTCCGTGCGCTGGCCGAGCCGGTGCTGCAGCATCGTATGGCGCTGACCTTCGCCGCCCGCGCCGAAGGCACCGGCGTGCGTGACGTGGTGGCGAAACTCGTGAAAGGAATTTGATGCCGCGCATCGGCGAGGTCCAGGCTCCGGCAGCGACGCGCGACGCGCTCGCCCGTGGCCGGTTGCGAGCCTCGCTTGTGCCAGACCTGCTGGTCGAGGCGCGCCGCATCGTCAACACCGTGATCGCCGGCTGGCATGGCCGCCGCAAGCGCGGCATCGGTGAAAATTTCTGGCAGTTCCGGCCCTATGTCGAGGGAGATTCCTCGCGCATCGACTGGCGCCGCTCGGCCCGCGACGACCACACCTATGTGCGCGACCGCGAATGGGAAGCCGCCCATACGGTCTGGCTGTGGGCCGACCCCTCGCCGTCGATGCTCTACAAATCGACCGGCGCCAGCGTTTCCAAGCAATCGCGCGCGCTGGTGCTGGCGCTGGCCATGGCCGAACTGTTGTCGCGCAGCGGCGAGCGCATCGCCTGGCCGGGCCTCACCGACCCGTTCACCGCCCGCAACGGCGCCGAACGCATCGCCGCCCAGTTGATGCATGCCGGCGATTTGCCGGCAAAACCCGACCTGTCCGACATCAGGCGCTTCTGCGACATCGTCATCGTCAGCGACTTCCTCGATCCGGTCGAAGAGACGATGGCCTGGCTCGACGTGCTGGCCCGCCACGGCGTGCGTGCCCACCTGATCGAGGTCGCCGACCCGGCCGAGGAGACCTTCCCCTATGCCGGCCGCACCGAATTCACCGATCCCGAGACCGGCGACAAGCTGACCGCCGGCCGCGCCGAAATGCTCGGCGATGAGTATCGCCTGCTCTACGCCGCCCGGCGCCACGAACTGGCGGCCTGGTGCAAACGTCTTGGCTGGAGCTTTACCGTCAACCACACCGATCGGCTCGCCTCCGACGCGCTGGTGCGGCTGCACATGGCGATGACCACTGATGGCTCCTCGGCCAGGCCGACCGCCGGCGGTCGTGCCGGCATGATCGCCGGCGGCGATCGGCCAGGAAAGGCTGTCGCATGAGTTGGCTGCCGCTTTCCTTTGGCGCCCCCATGGTGCTGTGGGGCCTGCTGGCACTGCCGGTGATCTGGTGGCTGCTCAGGCTGACGCCGCCCAAGCCGCAGACCGAAATCTTCCCGCCGCTGAAGATCCTGGCCCGCGTGCTGAAGCGCGAGGAGACGCCGCAGCAGAGCCCGTGGTGGCTGACACTGCTCAGGCTCTTGATGGCGGCCCTCATCGTCGCGGCATTGGCCGACCCGGTCTTCAACCCGCGCGAAAAGCTGCCGGCCGAGGGAGCCGCCCTTGCCCTGGTCATCGACAATGACTGGGCAAGTGCCGCAGACTGGGGCAAACGCGTCGCCACCGCCGAGCGGCTGATCAACGATGCCGGCTCCAACGGCGTGCCGGTCGTCATCGCCTTCACTGCCGAAAAGGCCAATGCCGAGATCGGCCCGTTCGATGCCGCCACCGCGCTTGACCGGCTGCGCGCCGCCAAGCCGCGGCCGATCCCGACCGACCGGCCCGCCGTCTATGCCCGCGTCGCCGGCGTGCTGGAGACCTTGCCCGGGGCCAGTGTCGCCGTGCTTGCCGACGGCCTGGCGGCAAAAGGCGATGAGGCCGCCTTCAACACGCTTTTGTCGAAAAATGCCGCGCGTGTCGTCTGGGCAACCGCGGACAGGCTGTCGCTGACCGGCCTGACCGCCGCCGACAACCAGGTCGACGGCTTTGCACTGACCGCCATCCGCGCGCCGGGCGACCCTGCCCCGGCGCAGGTCACCGCCGGCGCCTTCGATGACAAGGGCCGCCGCATCGCCGATGCGACGCTGACCTTTTCGCCTGGCGAAACCACCGCCACCGGCACCATGGCGGTGCCGTTCGAGCTGCGCAACGACTTCGCTTCCATCGCGCTCGACGGCGAGCGGCAGGCTGGTGCGGTCCGCGTCCTCGACGAAAGCTCCAAGCGGCGGCGCGTCGGTCTATTGTCGCAGGCCGAGGCCGACCAGGCACAGCCGCTTTTGTCGCCGCTCTACTACATCAGGCGGGCGCTGCAGCCCTTCGCCGATCTGGTCGAACCCTCCAGCGCCGATCTTGCCGACGCCATACCGCAAATCCTCGACCAGAAGCCCGCGATGATCGTTATGGCCGATATCGGCACCATTCCCGGACAGGTCCGGCAGAGACTTGTCGATTGGGTCGACAATGGCGGCACGCTGGTGCGTTTCGCCGGTTCGCGGCTGGCCACCGCGGGCGATGACGACGATTTGCTGCCCGTCCGCCTTCGCACCGGCGAGCGGTCGCTCGGCGGCGCGCTGTCATGGACGTCGCCGCAGCCGGTCACCGAATTCCCCAAGGCCGGCCCGTTCGCCGATCTGGCGCCGCCGACCGAGGTCACCGTCAGCAGGCAGGTGCTGGCCGAGCCGACACCCGATATCGTCGAGCGCACCTGGGCGGCCCTTGCCGACGGCACGCCGCTGGTCACCGGACTGAAGAAAGGCAAGGGCACGCTGGTGCTGTTCCACGTCACCCCCGAGGCAACCTGGTCGAACCTGCCGATCTCTGGCAGCTTCGTCGAGATGCTGCGCCGCATCGTGCAGCTGTCGCGCAACCAGGGCGCGGCCATCGCCAATGCCGAAGCGGCCGCGGCGTCGCTGGCGCCCTATCGCATGATTGCAGCCGACGGCTCGCTGGTGCCGCCGACGCCGGATGCACGGCCGCTTGTACCGGGCGCTGGCGCGCTGCCGGTGACTTTTGAAAACCCGCCCGGTCTCTATGGTTCCGAGACGGGTGTATTTGCCCACAATCTGCTGGAAGCCGACAGCAAGTTGGCGCCCCTGGCGCGCCCGCAAATCACTGTTCCGGTCACCTCGATCCAGTATGCCTTTGACGAATCGCGCAGTTTGAAAGG
>NZ_RZPQ01000462.1:0-4731 GCF_003999135.1 Mesorhizobium sp. M7A.F.Ca.CA.004.06.1.1
CATGTCGGAGACCAGCGTGTTGTAGCCGAAGGAGGCGCCGCGCTCGGTGGTCAGCACATTGGCATTGCCGGATCCGGTGATCTTGGCGACGACGTTCTTCATGTCCCAGGGGGCGAGGAACTGCCCCTTCTTCACATTGATAACCTTGCCGGTCCTTGCGGCGGCGACCAGCATGTCCGTCTGGCGCGACAGGAAAGCCGGAATCTGCAGGACATCGACATGCGGCGCGACGATCGCGCACTGCTCCTCGGTGTGGACATCGGTCAGCACGGGGAGCGAAAATTCCTTGCGCAGTTCGTCGAAGACGGGAAGGGCTGCGTCCATGCCGGCGCCGCGCGTCGCCGACAGCGAGGTGCGGTTGGCCTTGTCGTAGCTGGTCTTGTAGACGAGGCCTATGCCGAGCCTGCCGGTCAGTTCCTTCAGTGCGCCGGCCATGTCGAAGGCATGCTGGCGCGATTCAAACTGGCACGGGCCGGCGATCAGGGACAAAGCCGCCCTGTTGTCGAAGACGACATTGCCGACGGCTACAGACGAATTGGGCGCCATCGAATTGGACGCTTGCGGCTTGCTCATGGGATCTCCCGGAAGATAAAGGCCGCGCCCTGTCCGGGTGCACGCCGCACGACGATATCATTGCCCGCTATATCGTGTTGGACGGAATTGGCTGCAAGCAGCCTTGATGTCACATCGGCGTTCCGAACCGAAAAGACCACCGCTGCGAAGCGTAGATCTGTCGGCGCGCCGGCCGGCAGGCCGAAGCGCGCGGTGAAAGCCGCGCGGTCAAGCACGCTCAAATCCGCATTCGGCAAGGGAAAAATGCCGCCCTGCCCGTCGGCGGCCGGATCATCCACCGCCACGGAAATCAGCCCATGCTGCTTTCCGGGCGCATCGCTGACCGCCAAGATCTCGACAATTCCGGTCGCGCCGTTGGCGTGGGCCTGCAAAGCCGTGCGATCAACATCAGGCGCGTTGACCCGCTCGCAGGCAAACAGGAAGGCGTCCGTGGCCTCGGCTCCGGCCGCAAAGGCGAGCTTGAACGACGCGACGTCGCTTTTGCCGGCCGGGTCGGTGAAGGCGCGCGAAAAACCCAGCATGTCTCCCGCCGAGATGCCGGCATCGACATAGCGTGCATGGTCGGCATCGGCATTGCCCGTGCCCAGAACAATGGCGGAAAATCCCTCGTCGCCGTTGCTGTCGCGATAGGCGCGATCACGCGCGACGAAGACATTGCCGTCTGCGATAGCCTTTGCCGCCACCTGCTCGTCGCCGACCGCCAAAGGTTCGAGATAGGTGCCGTCGGCCAGGAAAACACAGCAGTTTTCCGTTCCGAACGGATGGATACCGGCCGGGGCAACGACGAAGCCAAGCGCGGTGAGCCGGCCTCGCGCCACATCGAGGCTGTGCGTCGGCAGCACCAGATGATCGAGCGGATGAGTGCCTGCGGCTGCGGTTTTGGTCATGCAGGCGCGATGTGCATCATTCCGCAAAGCCGTTCAAGACTTGATCGCAATACCGGCCAGTTCGCCCGTCAATTCACCGGCCGTCGAAAGGCGCCCTTGGAGCAAGGTTCGATCAGCTCCCCGCGACGACATCGGCGGAATAGCGCAGTTCACGCATTGGTTTGACCTTGCTGGTGGTCTGCGCGTAGAGCGGGTGCGCCTTGTAGGCGGCCAGCGCGGCGTCATCGGCGAACTCCGCATAGACGACCACGTCGACCTCATCGGACAGCGGGTCCACCTTGGTGTTGAGCGTGACCTCGAACAGGCTGGAATGAGGAATGTCGCCGAGCGCCAGCAAGCCGGTGCGCACGGCCTCGACATCCTCTTTTCGCCGCGCGCTGAAGAAAACGATATGCCGGATCAACCCCGCCTCCTCGATCAAAGTGCCGGGGTCTTTTGTGACGGCAGGACGTTGGCGTCAATCGACAAGGATGTCGCGGCTGCTGCCACTGGAGTTAAGCTTTGCTGGTAACATATCGCACAACATGGCTAAGCTCTCTCACAGCGGTGTCGAGATAGCGGCCCTGATTGTACATGCCATCCCAGATCAAAAAAAATGCGATGGCGGCAATGACGATTACATAACGCATGGCTAAATCTATCGCACAAGGAATTCTGCGGTCATAGGCGTTTTTTGACGCGCTGCGCCTTGGCTGTGCACAGGCACAGATGCCCGCCGGCGGGAGCAATCTGCTTGGCACAGCCCCGCTTGCAGCCTGCCCCTTGAAGTTTCCCCGCATGACGTGGAAGATTGTCGCACGGATTCACCGGGAAGCGCTGAAGCTCTGGTAGGGGGCGCGCACTTCGTTCGAGCCCGCTCGCCGACGAACCGGTCGCGGCGGCGTTCGAAGCTGGCGAATGATCCAAGAGAACCGTGGTCCGGCAATTTGCGCCGGCACCGCGGAAATCCAGGGGCATGAGATGGCGCAAAAGGAACATGTTGGCGTAGCATTGAGCGACGCGGTCAGGCTCGATGAATTCAACTTCGCGGAGATCGTCAAAGGTCTGCCGGCGAAAGCGCGCATGGTGCTGTCGGCGGCGATGAACCTGCCTCGCGGTTCGCTCAGGGTGAGGCTGCCGGACGGCCGCGCCGTGCTCGTCGGCGGCAAGGGACCTGGCCCGGATGCCGAACTGGTGCTGAAGAATTGGCGCTTGCCCGGCCGCGCCTTTTCCGGCGGCACGATCGGCGTTGCCGAATCCTATATGGACGGCGATTGGGAAAGCCCTGATGTGACCAGCTTCCTGGAGCTGTTCGTGGTCAATTCGGTCATTGGCGAGCGTATCGCGGGCGGCACCAGTTGGCTGATCAACACCGTCCAGCGCATCCGCCACTGGTTCAACCAGAACACGCGCACCGGTTCGAAACGCAATATCTCGGCGCATTACGACCTCGGCAACGCCTTCTACAAGGAATGGCTCGATCCGAGCATGACCTATTCCTCGGCGCTCTACACGACCGGTGCCAACGACCTGGAAGGCGCCCAGGCCGCCAAATATCGCGCTCTGGCGAAGGATACAGGGATCGGTCCGAAGGACCATGTGCTGGAAATCGGTTGCGGCTGGGGTGGCTTCGCCGAATTCGCGGCGCGCGAGATCGGCTGCCGCGTGACCGGGCTGACGATCAGCCGCGAGCAGCACGATTTTGCCACGGCTCGCATCGCCAGGGCTGGTCTTGCCGACAAGGTCGACATCAAGCTGCAGGATTATCGCGACGAAACCGGCACCTATGACCGCATCGCCTCGATCGAGATGTTCGAGGCGGTCGGCGAGAAATACTGGCCGGTGTTTTTCGGCAAGATGAAGGCCTGTCTAAGGCCTGGCGGCACCGCCGGCCTGCAGATCATCACCATCAACGAAGCCGCCTACGACACCTATCGCGCAAGGCCGGATTTCATCCAGCGCTACGTCTTCCCGGGCGGCATGCTGCCGACGCCGTCGATCCTGAAGGCGCTCGGCAAGGATCATGGCCTTGCCCATCTGCGCGAGCGCGTGTTTCCGGACGACTACGCGCGCACGCTTGCCGAGTGGCGCCACCGGTTCTGGGCGTCATGGGAAAAGATCGTCCCGCTCGGCTTCGACGACCGGTTCAAGAAGCTCTGGGAGTTCTACCTGCACTATTGCGAGGCCGGATTCCGCGCCAGCTACATCGACGTGCGCCAAGTGGTCTACAAGGCGTAAGCCGACACGCTCTTGAACAGGCTATGTCGAGCATGATCGCGACATAGCCGCGTCGTCGCCGTCAAAAAGTCCGATCGCGAAGCAGAATGCCGCGCAGGACGGACGAATCGGAAATCACCTGATGCGCAGACGGACGATCTTCTTCGGCGTCATTGGTGTCGCTGCGGTGGGCATCTGGCTCAACAACACCTCGCTGTTATCGAGTCGCCCCGCCGGCAAGCCGGAGATGCTTGCCCATCGCGGCCTTGCCCAGGATTATTTGCGCGCAGGCATGACAGGACAGACTTGCACGGCCAGTCGCATGTTGCCGCCGCGCCATGGCTACCTCGAAAACACAATTCCCTCGATGGAGGCCGCCTTCGCGCTGGGCGCTGACGCGCTCGAACTGGATGTTCACCCGACGACGGACGGCAAGTTCGCCGTCTTCCATGACTGGACGCTGGATTGCCGCACGGAAGGCAAGGGAGAAACGCGCAGCCATTCCATGGCCGAGTTGAAGACCCTCGATGTCGGCTATGGCTATACGGCGGATGGCGGCAAGACCTTTCCATTCCGCGGCAAGGGTATCGGCATGATGCCATCGCTGGATGAGGTTCTGGCGCACTTCCCGGCCCGCCGCTTCAACATCAACGTCAAGAGCAACGATCCGGGCGAAGGCGAAAAGCTGGCCGCCTGGCTTGCCACGCTGTCTCCAGCCGAGCGCGGTTATCTGTCGGTCTATGGTGGCGATAAGCCGATCGCCGCCGTCAAGGCAGCACTGCCGGACATGCATACGCTAAGCCGCGCATCGCTGACGCAATGCATCCTGCGCTATGCCGCGATTGGCTGGAGCGGCTACGTTCCGGATGCCTGCCGCAGAGGCACCTTGCTCATCCCCGTCAACGTCGCGAAATGGATGTGGGGGTGGCCGAACCGGTTTCTCGATCGCATGCAACGAGTCGACAGCCGCGTCTATCTGCTCGGCCCTTATTCCGGCGGCGACTTTTCGCAAGGGCTCGACGATCCCGAACTGATCAAGCAACTGCCGGACGGCTATTCCGGCGGCATTTCCACG
>NZ_RZPQ01000463.1:0-4725 GCF_003999135.1 Mesorhizobium sp. M7A.F.Ca.CA.004.06.1.1
GCTCACACCCGGCCGCCTCGCGTCACTCGGCGCCTGATCATCGTTGCTCGTCGACTCCCGAAGGGCGCACGTCCTTCGGGAGTCGACGAGCAACGATGATCAGGCGCCGAGTGACGCGAGGCGGCCGGGTGTGAGCGTAGCGTTGTGCAATGAGGTTGCGACCAGCGCCGCGGCGACACCCATCGCGGACAAGGCGCTGATGTCGGCCTCATCTCGGACGCCGCCGGCCGCGATGACGGCGCGATTTCCGGCCTTGGCCTTGACCTCCTGCAACCGCCCGAAGTCAGGACCGGCGGCCGCACCGACCTTGGCCAGCGTCATGACAATCACCTTTTGCGGCCAAAGCTCGGGCTCATCGAGAAGAGAACGCGGTCCGCAAAAACTATCGCCGACGAAATCAAGGGACAGGATGAGATCGGGATGATCGCGAAAACGCCGCAGCAACATGTCGTCCCGCTGCGATTCAGAGCCCAGAACAGGAGACAGCGAGCGTTCGGCAAGCGCCGCCAAAAGTGTCTTCTCGTCGGCCACGCCGGCATCGACCCAAAGTTCCGGCGGCTCCGCCATCGTCCTCAGCCGGGCGAGTGCGTCGCTGTTTGGCGCTCCGCCTTCGATAGCGTCCAGATCTGCGATGTAGAAGGTCGAAAAAGGATAAAGCCCACGCAGTCCTTCAGCGACCGCGACGACATCAGGGCTTCGGCTGAGCGGCGTAACGATCGGCCTGTAGCGATCGCGTTTTCCCTGCTGGGCGCGAACCACCACGCCGTCTTTCAGGTCGAGAACCGGAATAATACGCAACGTTTTTTTCACCGACCAATTGCCCCCGTCATGAAAGCTTGAAGCGTGGAAAAAAGAAAGGGCATCATTGCCGGTTTCGACATTGGCGGCGCGCATCTGAAGGTGACCCGCGCACAAGACGGTCGCATCGTCGAGGCGGTAACGATCGCAACGCCGCTCTGGCAAGGCCTGCACAAGCTGGCTTCAGCCCTCGACGAAACGGCTCCGATCTACGCGGGTGCGGATCTCAACGCATTCACCATGACAGGCGAACTGTCGGACATCTTTCCGTCCCGCGATGTCGGCGTAGCGGCTCTGCTGGGTCAGATTTCCACCCATTTCCCCACAGACAAAAAGCTGGTCTATGCCGGACCATCCGGTTTCGTCGGGGTCGAGCAGGCAGCGCAGTTAGGCGCCGATGTGGCTTCTGCCAATTGGCACGCGACAGCCTTGTTGGTGGCAAAACTCGCCGGCGATGCCCTGTTCGTCGACATGGGCTCCACCACCACCGATATCATTGCCATCAAGAACGGCGCCGTGGCCAATGACGGCTACACCGATGCCGGACGGCTTCTAACCGGCGAATTGGTCTATACCGGCTTTACCAGGACATTCCTGTTCGGCGTAGCCTCGTCGGCTCCCGTCCATGGCAGGCTAACGCCGCTGATGAACGAGTATTTCGCCTCGATCGCCGACGCGCACCGCATCCTGGGCGTGCTCGACGAGGACGACGACAGGCACCCTCCCGCCGACGGCAAGGAAAAGACCGTGGACGGCTCGATCGCGCGGCTGGCGCGCATGGTGGGGCGCGACGCCACTGACCTGACCCCGCCGGAATGGGGTGAAGTCGCGCGCTGGTTCAGCGAGCAGCAACTGCGCAAAGTGCACGATGCAGCGTCTCTGGTTGCCGGGACCTTGCCGCGGCATGTCCCGATCGTCGGCGCCGGAATCGGTCGCTGGCAGATCAGGCGACTGGCCGAACGCATGGAACGCAGCTACGTCGATTTCGCCGACATCATCCCCGCCGATGACACCGTTCGCGGGCAAGCGAGCAGCGCGGCCCCCGCGTCCGCGATAGCGCTTTTGGCGGGATATCCGTTGTAAGCAGGGTGCGGCGCTCGGCCTAACCCCGCGCGTCCTCGCTACCGGAACCTTTGGCGGTCAAGTGATCGCTGACACGCTGCATCAGCCAGCCCCAGGCCTCCTTTTCGCCCTCGCCTGCGGTCTTTTCGATGGCAATCGAAAGGTAGGCGATTTCCGCCTCGATCTTATCGCGCGGCAGCATGCCGAGCCGGCTGACCAGGATGGCCAGCTCAAGCACTGCCGCCTTGGCTCGGTTGAGGCCGGTGAACGGCGCGAGCGCTTCCTCCCGCACCACGCGGCAGAAATGGCGGGGGCGCACGCCATTGTCATCGACCGCCTGGACTTCGAGACCCGAATACGCCAGCGCCGCCTCGAGCCTCGGCACCGGAAACCCGTCAACCGGAACGGTTGGCCAATGCTTGCGGCCTGTCAGGCAGCCGGCAAAGACACGCACGTCGTCGGTATAATTGGCGATGGCGAATGGCACTTCGGCGAGATTGTCGAGCGTGACCGACGGCCGGAACGGTGCAATCACCCAGCCGTCATTCTCGGCAATGATGCCGATCGGCGCGATGTGGACGTTGCCTGCCTTGTTGACCGTCGTGATGATCGATTCGCGAATGTAGGGCATGGTCTAGCGCTCTTTCCTTGCGCGGAGCGTCTGGCCCGGCTCGGCAAGACGGGTACGGTCGGTTTCAGGAGCCGGCGCGGCAACGCCCCATGCGAGCGGTTCGTCCTGCACATAACGCTTGCCGAGGCGCCACGCGATCTCCGCTTTCATCAGTTCCGCGCCGAGGTAAAAAGCGTGTGCGCCATCGGCGTTGACGTCCAGCCCGGCAAAAAGTTCGAACGCATCCGTGGCAACCGCATGCCCTTTGCTATTGAAAACATGGATGCCGTCCTCCGCTACCGCGATCCGGAAGTTGGCGTCGCGGACCTGGGCCGCCAATGCCTCGATATCGTCGGTTGAGGCTGTGAAAGGCTTGCGATCGTGGACCTGCAACAGGCCTGGGTGATAGCCGCGCGGCAACGCGCCGTCCGTGCAAGCAGCCAACATGACGCGGCGGGCGATATCGTGCTCCTCGATCGTCCGCACCGTGTGTGGGCTGACATGCACCGCCAGCACGTTTCGGATCCGGAGTTCCGAGCAGAGTCCCGCTAGAACGGCCGTAACACCGGAACTGTCCGCGTCGGTCAATTCGGTGAGATTGCCGGTACCCATCAGCAATTCGGCGTCCGGCCAGCGGCGCCGCGCCTCGATGAAGCGCCCGAGTGAAACGGCGAAGCCGAAATGGATCGGGTCGAGCACGGGATCGGCAATGAAGGCAACGCCGGCCTTTTGAGCGGCTTCGATGGCCCGGCCGAGCGAATCCAGATCGCCGGGCGTGGACGGTATCAACACTGCCGTAGCCCTATGGTCGAAGATCAACGGCAGCGTGTTCTCATCGAGGCTGAGAAGATAGTCCGCGCCGGCGCGTGCCCCGATCGTCAGTTCGTCCACGCTGGCCGAATCGACGCTGACCATAAATCCCCGTGCCTTGAGCGCTCGCACAGCCTCCGGCAGCAATGGAAACGGCGTCTCCGGCAGGCAGCCCAGATCGATGACATCGGCGCCGGCCGCGGCCAACATCGAGGCCCTCGCCATCAGCGCCTCGACCGACAGCATCGGCGCATCGACGATCTCGGCGAAGATGCGCATATCGTGACGCGTCAGATCCGGCGGTTTGCCCGCCCGGCCAAGGAAGGCCGGCAGGTCAGCGATCTCGTCGGGGCCGCGCACAAAGGGCACGCCGAAATGCTCCGACAGGTGCTCGATGTTGCCCCGATAGCGTCCGGGCAGGACGACGCGGTCGACGTCTCCTGTCAGAGTGAGCCGACGCTTCACAATGTCCTCGCTCATCAGCGCGGCGACCTTGACGCCGACGTCGACGATTTCCCACGCGAATTCGGTACTGCCCAGCCCGGCCAGCAGCCGTTTCAGCCGCGCCTTGGCCAGATGGCCGGTAAGAAAAACCAGCCGCTCAGCCATCGCTTGCGAGTTCGGCCCGGCGCCGTGTGAGCGAGGCTTCGAGATCAGCGAGCGATTCGACCACCTGGGTCCGCTCAAAACTCTTCAACTGCTTGGTATTTTCCAGGTCGATCCTGCGCGGATAGACCTTGACCAGCCCGTGCGGTGCCTGGGTCTCGAGTTCCGGCGCGGTGTCGCAAGCAAAGACGATGGCTGGCACACGGCACTTTCCGGCTTGGGCAAAGACATTGGTGGCGAGCGTGTCGGAAATGCCATGCACGCATTTGGCGACCGTGTTGGACGTGGCCGGCGCCACCACGACCGTGTGATAGACACCGTGGTAGAATTCGCCGACAGGGATCGCACTCGCGGTCTTGTCGTGCAGCACGCGCGTCGTCTCCGGGAAATCAAGTTTAAGCTTGTACATGCGCAACACTTCGTTGGCAGCCTTCGACACGAAGACATCGCAATGTTCGAGTTGGCGAACAAGTGCGAAGCTCTCCGTAAAGAAATGCCCGGAACCCGTCAAAACCCATGCCCAGCGCGGCACATGCAGCTTCACCATCGGCTATCCCGCCTTCTTTGCCGACGACCCTGTTGAAGCCACGATCCTGGTGCCGGGCAGCTTGCCCAACGCGAGCATCGCGCCGGCCTCGGCAGCATCCTTCGGACCGGCGAGATGGAAATCGACGCCGTCGGGCAGCATGGCGGCAAAGCCGGGGTCGACAATGCCTCGGGTCCTCAGGCTGTCAGCGGTATCGCCATCGAAGAATGCACCGGTCTGCTTGATAAGCAACAGCGCGTTTGCGCCAAGCTTGCCGGCAAGCCAGGCGGCCAGAGAATCGGAGGTAATGTCC
>NZ_RZPQ01000464.1:0-4720 GCF_003999135.1 Mesorhizobium sp. M7A.F.Ca.CA.004.06.1.1
GCTCTTGCCGGCGCCGTCGCCGGGTTGGTGCCGGCGGCATCCGGCAAGGTGGTCTTCGACGGTGTCGACATCACCGGCCTGGCGCCGGAGGCGATTGCCCGCAAGGGCGTCGCGCTGGTTCCAGAAGGCCGCCGTATCTTCGCCAGCCTGACGGTGGCCGACAATCTGCGTCTCGGCGGCGCAGTGCATCAGCCGGCGGCCGAGGCAAGGCTGCGCGAGGAGGAGATGCTGGAGTTGTTCCCGATCCTGCGCCGCTACCACCGCGTCAAGGGCGGCAATCTGTCGGGCGGCGAACAGCAGATGCTGGCCATCGCCCGCGCGCTGATGGGCAAGCCGCGCATGATCCTGCTCGACGAGCCCTCGCTCGGCCTTGCCCCGCAACTGATCGACACCGTCTTCGACCTGATCGCCGAACTGCGCCGCAAGGGCCTGACCATCCTGCTGGTCGAACAGAATGTGGCGCTGGCGCTCGAAATCGCCGACCGCGCCGTTGTGCTCGCCAATGGCGAGGTGGTGCTGTCGGGCACGGCAAAAGAACTCGCTTCATCGGACCTCGTCCGCCAAGCCTATCTGGGAGCTTAAGAAGCATGATCGCGCAGCAGATCATCAATGCGGTGAGCCTCGGCGGCGTCTATGCCCTGCTGGCGCTCGGGCTGGCGATCGTCTTTTCCATCGTCGGCCTCATCAACTTCGCCCATGGCGAGCTGATGACGCTGTCGGGCTATGCGCTTCTGGCCTCGCTGGTGCTCGGCTTCCCGTTCCCGGTGGCGGTGCTTGTCGCCGTCTCCTGCGGCGCGCTCGCCGCCGTCGCCATGGAGCGTATCGCCTTCAGGCCCATGCGCGGCGCCAGCGTCACCAGCCTGCTGTTGACCAGCTTCGCGGTTTCCAGCTTGCTGAAGGTCGTCTTCCAGAACGGCATCTCGGCACGGCCGCAAGCTGTCGCCATGCCTAGCTGGATGACCGGCGCCTTCTCCTTCGGCGACTTCACCATCGGCGTCGGTCCCAGCATCTCCATCGTCGTCTCCGCACTGGCGCTGATTGCGCTGGAAGTCTTCCTGCGCCGCTCGGTGACCGGCACGGCGATGCGCGCCGCGGCGGAAGATTTCGACGTCGTGCGCCTGATGGGCATTCCGGCCAGCCGCATCATCGCCACCGCCTTCCTGCTCTCCGGCCTGCTGGCCGGGCTGGCGGCCATGCTGTGGGTGGCGCAGCGTGCCTCGGTCGATCCGCTGATGGGCTTTACGCCGGTGTTGAAGGCCTTCATCGCCGCCGTCGTCGGCGGGCTCGGCAGCCTGCCCGGTGCGGTCGCCGGCGGCTTCCTGCTCGGCATCATCGAGGTGCTGTTGCAGGCGACACTGCCGGGAGCGATCGCGCCCTATCGCGACGCCATCGTGCTGTCGGGCGTCATCGCCGTGCTGCTGGTTCGCCCGCAAGGCCTGATCCCGGCGGTTCGCGCCCAGCGAAGCTGACCTGATGTATACCAAGCTCGAGTTCGCGCCACTGTCGCGCGACGAGGTGTTCGGCCTGATCGAGGCCGCGGCCTTCGCCGCGGTGGTGACATCGGGACCGCAGGGTCTTGTCGTCTCGCATCTTCCCTTCGTGCTCGATCGCGCGCGGGGTGAAAACGGAACGCTGGTCTCGCATCTCGCCAGGGCCAATCCGCACAGCGCGCTGATCGCCGAGGGCAGGGAGACGGTCGCCATCTTTCACGGTCCGCATGGCTACATCTCGCCGTCCTGGTATCCGCGCAATCCGGTGCGCGACAGCGCGCCGACCTGGAATTTTGCTGTCGTGCATTGTCATGGGCATCCGGTGCCGCTCGACGATCATGCCACCGCCCGGCATCTCCTGCAGCTTGTCGACGTGCTGGAGAAGGAGCGCGACGACCGCTGGTGCATGCGCGAACTGGGACCAGGCGGCATGGAGCGGCGCATACCGCATATCCTTGGGTTTGACCTGCCGATCGAACGGCTCGAAGCCAAGTTCAAGATGGGACAGGATGAGCGCCTCTACGACACGGGCGGAGCTATCGGGGCGCTGGAACAAAACGATCCGGCGCTGGCGGCGATGATGAAGGCGCACAACGCGCATCGCCAGGACTGACCGCCCGCATGCGGCAAGGATAAGAAAAAATGATCCCCAATCTCAACATCGTGCCCTTCGTCAGCGTCGATCATATGATGAAGCTGGTGCTGAAGATCGGCGTCGAGCGCTTCCTCGTCGAACTGGCCGGCTACATCGAGGATGATTTCCGCCGCTGGGAGCTGTTCGACAAGACGCCGCGCGTCGCCTCGCACAGCGCCGAGGGCGTCATCGAGCTGATGCCGACCAGCGACGGCGAGGTCTACGGCTTCAAATACGTCAACGGCCATCCCAAGAACATGCGCGAAGGCCGCCAGACGGTGACCGCTTTCGGCATGCTCGCCGATGTCCACAATGGCTATCCTGTCTTGCTATCCGAAATGACGATCCTGACCGCACTGCGCACGGCGGCGATGTCGGCTCTGGCCGCCAAATACCTGGCGCCGGCCGGCTCCAGCTGCATGGCGCTGATCGGCAACGGCGCCCAGGCCGAATTCCAGGCGGTGGCCTTCAAGGCGCTGCTCGGCGTCGACAGGCTGAGGCTTTACGACATCGACCGCACTGCCACCGAAAAATGCATCCGCAATCTCGCCGGTCTCGGCTTCGACATGGTCGCCTGCGGCACCGCGCAGGAGGCGGTCGAGGGAGCCGACATCATCACCACCGTCACCGCCGACAAGCAGTACGCCACCATCCTCACCGACAATATGGTCGGCTCCGGCGTGCACATCAACGCGGTCGGCGGCGACTGTCCGGGCAAGACCGAACTGCACCGCGATATCCTGCTGCGCTCCGATATCTTCGTCGAATATCCGCCGCAGACGCGCATCGAGGGCGAGATCCAGCAGCTTGCGCCGGATCATGAGGTGATCGAGCTGTGGCAGGTGATGTCGGGCGCCGTACAAGGCCGGCGCGATCCCGGTCAGATCACGCTGTTCGATTCGGTCGGCTTCGCCATCGAGGATTTTTCGGCGCTGCGCTATGTCAGGGATCAGCTGCGCTCGACTGGCCTCTACCAGGAACTCGACATGCTGGCCGACCCCGACGAGCCGCGCGACCTGTTCGGCATGCTGCTGAGAGCGGCCCAGCACGGTTGAGACGAGCGTTGTTCAGCCAGCCGAGCCCCACATGGCATCCGGCACCACCACCAGCTTGCCGACGAAATCCTTGGCGATGAAATCCGCCTGCGCATGGTGGAAATCGGAGAGCTTGTAGACGCCGCCGACCAGCGGCCGGATCTTTCTCGCCTCGATGTAGCCAACGATGCGGCGGAAATCCGCGCGCGTGCCCTGGCTTGAGCCATGCAGCTGCAACTGCTTCAGGTACATGGTCCTGAGATCGAACTGCACGACCGGGCCGGCAATCGCGCCTGCGGTAGTGTAACGGCCCTCGGGCCTGAGAATACGCAACAGGTCGTTGAAGATGGCGCCGCCGACGAGGTCGGCCACCACGTCGATCGGCTGGCCTCCGGTCGCCTCGTTCACGGCTCGCGGCAGGTCGGCAACACCACGGGTGATGACAACCTCGGCCCCGATGTCGCGCACCGCCTGTTCCTTGCCCTTGCCGACGACCGCATAGGGAATGGCGCCGCGCGCCCGTGCCAGTTGCACGATGCCCGAACCGACACCACCCGAGGCGCCTGTGACCAGCACACGCTCGCCGGCCTTGAGCGCGGCGCGCTCCAGCATCTGTTCACCGGTGAGGTAAGCGCAGCAGAAGGTGGCGAGTTCGATATCGCTCATGTCGGTGTCGATGACATGAGCGTTCTCGGCCGGCACGGCCTGGTATTCGGCGTAACCGCCATCGCGGCCATGGCCCATATAATCGATGTCGGCGAGTGAATCGTCGTCGCGGTTGTAGATCGAGAAATCGACCATCACCCGTTCGCCGATACGGTCCGGCGATACGCCTTCGCCGACGGCGGCGACGATACCGACGGTGTCCGTGCCCTGGATGCGCGGGAAAACAAGCGTGTTGCCCTGGCGGCGCCATGTCGACACGGCGGCAGCGTCCTCCTCCGTGCCATAGGCGCCCTGGCGCACCCAGACATCGGTGTTGTTCATCCCGCAAGCGCTGACCTTGACCAGCACTTCACCGGGAGCGGGCCCGGGCACTTTCACATCGCTGCGGTAGACGAGTTTTTCCGGTCCGCCGTGCCCGGTGAGCAGCACGGCGGCCATGGTGGCGGGGAGGGTTCTGATCATGGCATTCATCGGTCGATCTCAGAGATTGGCAAACACGCTCTTCACGGCATCGGCGGTCTTCGACACGACGATGTCGGCTTCCTCGCGGGTCAGGCAGAGCGGCGGCGCGAAGCCGAGAATATCGCCCTGCGGCATGGCGCGGCCGATGACGCCGCTTGCGGCAAGTGCCGTCGCCACCTGCGGGCCGATCTTGAGCGAGGCGTCGAAGAACACCCGGTCGTCCTTGTCGGCAACGAATTCCACCGCCGCCAGCATGCCGTCGCCGCGGACGTCCCCGACATTCGTGTGGCCGCCGACCGCCTTGGCCAGTTCGGCGCGGAAATAGGCGCCGGTCTCGCGGGCATTTGTCAGCAAATCCATCTCGTCGATCAGTTCGAGATTGGCCACACCGGCGGCGACGCAGATCGGATGCGCCGAATAGGTCCAGCCATGAC
>NZ_RZPQ01000465.1:0-4712 GCF_003999135.1 Mesorhizobium sp. M7A.F.Ca.CA.004.06.1.1
CGCCAGCACAGGCCAAGCACGGTCGCCAGCGCCATGCCGTCGAGAAAGCCGTATGTGGATGTCTCGGGCGTGTTGAGATCGCCATGCTGGTCGGCCCAGATGATCGCATCGGCGTCTTCGCCGGCGACCGCGCCGGCGCTGGTCAGGCAGTTTCCGGCAAGGACGATGGGAAACCGACCGGCGTCGCGGGCAAGGCGAACCTCGCTCGCAACCGCGTTGCAGACGGCAAAGCCGGTGGCGATTTCACGCTCCTGGGCATCTCCAACCTTGCCGATATCCTCGACCATCACATCGTGGCCGGCCATCGTCAGGGCGTCGACGAGCCCGCCAGAGACCAGCGCGTCCGGCCCCTGGCCCATGCCGCCATGATAGTGGCCGCTGTCATAGGAGGCCAGGATAATGGAGATTTTCACGTCCGCGTCTCCGCCCTGCCCTGCAGGATCGCCAGGGCCTCGGCCGGATCGATGCGGCCGTCATAGAGCGCGCGGCCGGAGATCGCGCCTTCGAGCTTTTGCGCATCGGGCATGGTCATGCGCACGATGTCGGCGATCGAGGCGAGGCCGCCCGACGCGATGACCGGGATCGACACGGCATCGGCGAGGTCGATGGTGGCGTCCCAGTTGATGCCGGTCAAAACGCCGTCGCGGTCGATGTCGGTGTAGATGATGGCAGCGACGCCGGCGCCCTCGAACTTCCTCGCCAGTTCGATGACGCCGAGGCTCGACGCCTCGGCCCAGCCCTCGACGGCGACCTTGCCGCCCTTGGCGTCGATGCCGACGGCGACCTTGCCCGGAAACGCCTTGCAGGCCTGTTTGACAAGGTCCGGGTCACGCACCGCCACCGTGCCGAGGATGACCCGGGCCAGGCCGCGATCGAGCCAGTCCTCGATCTGCGCCAGCGTGCGGATGCCGCCGCCGAGCTGCACCGGGTTCTTCGTTGCCTTGAGGATGGCGCCGACCGCCGCACTGTTGACGCTCTGGCCCTGGAAGGCGCCGTTGAGGTCGACGACATGCAGCCATTCGAAACCCTGTTGCTCGAAGGCCCGCGCCTGCGCGGCAGGATCATCGTTGTAGATGGTCGCGGTCGTCATGTCGCCATGCCTGAGGCGCACGCACTGGCCGTCCTTGAGATCTATCGCCGGGAAAAGGATCATCCGTTCAGGCGCCTTCCACAATGGCGAAATGGGATGTCGAATAGAGACGTCGGAATTTCAGCGCCACCTGGTATTCAGGCGAATGGAAGCAGGCGAGTGCGACCGCATAGCTCTCGAACTCGATGATGACATGGCGATTGCCCGATAGCCCTTCCGGGCTCGACGACTGACCGCCGCGGGTCAGGAACTTTGCGCCATATTTGTCGAAAGCCGCTTTGTTGGCGGCAATGTATAGCGGATAGTTTTCCGGATCGGTCACCTCGACCATCGCCATCCAGTAGCCCTTCTTGCTCATGGTCTATCCCTCTGCTCGAGCATGATCTCCGGACAAACGGGAACCGTTTGTCCGAGAAAGCCGGGGTCCACTTTTCGGGATCATGCTCTAGGGCCTCCAGCGCAGGAAATTGGTGATCAGCGCGAGGCCGAGCGCCTGGCTCTTTTCCGGGTGGAACTGCGTGCCGACAAGATTGTCGCGGGCGACGGCCGCCGTCACCGGGCCGCCATAGTCGGCAACCGCCAGAACCTCGTCCGCCTTGCCCGCATCGAGATGATAGGAATGCACGAAATAGGCATGCAGCCCGCTTGCGCCAGTCGGTATGCCGGCAAACAGCGGATGCTGGCGCTTGAGCTCGATCGTGTTCCAGCCGATCTGCGGGATCTTCAGCGCCGGATCGGAAGGCATGATCTCCTTCACGTCGCCCGATATCCAGCCGAAGCCCTTGGTAATCGTCTTTTCGAGGCCGCGCTGCGACATCAGCTGCATGCCGACGCATATGCCGAGGAACGGCCGGCCCTTGACGATCGCAACCTCCTCGACGGCTTCCCACATGCCTTCGACGGCCTGCAGGCCGGAGGCGCAGTCGGCATAGGCGCCGACGCCGGGCAGGACGATGCGATCGGCCGTGCGCACCTGCTCGGCATCTGCGGTCAGGTCGATATCGGCCGATATGCCGGCTTCGCGCGCGGCGCGCTCGAAAGCCTTGGTGGCCGAGCGCAAATTGCCCGAGCCGTAGTCGATGATCGCAACCCGCATGTCAGCTTCTTCCCGGAATGTGGGTCAGCCCCAGCGCAGCCGGGCATGGCGCTGGCCGCGCGAGGGCAGCATCGGGGACCATACGCGGCGCCGGCACAACCTCATCGGCAAGCGCTTCCGCTTCCAGCGCATAGCGTGTGTCGGCGTCGTCGAGCCAACCGGCTTCGACCGCGCCCCATTCGTGCCAACCGCGCCGGCGAAGTGCCGCGATGCGCAGGCCTTGCCCTTCCAGTCCGACATAGAGCGAAACCAACAGTGACAGCAGCGAGCCGGCCAGACCAAGGCCGAGCTTCTGGCCCAGCATCGAAAGCAGGCCCATGACGACGAAGGCAAGCGCTGCCTCGATCCACAGCCGATGCCAGGCGAACCATAGCGGCGGCACCAGGAGGCCCAGCCAGGTGAAGCCATCGCGGACAAAGGCCGTGGCATCGGCCTTCTCGCTGCGGCCTGGCGGTTCCATCACGACATAGGTGGCCATGGCCTTATCCCTTCAACGATCCCTTGGTGGAGGGAACCGCATCCGGCTGGCGCGGATCGCGTTCGAGAGCCGCGCGCAGCGCGCGCGCCACCGCCTTGAAGCAGGTCTCGGCGATGTGATGGTTGTTGGCGCCATAGTGATTGGTGACATGCAGCGTGATGCCGGCATTCTGCGCCAAAGCCTGGAAGAATTCGCGCACCAGTTCGGTGTCGAAGGTGCCGATCTTCGGCGACGAGAAGGAAACGTTCCAGACCAGGAACGGACGGCCGGACACGTCGATCGCAGCGCGCGTCAGCGTCTCGTCCATGGCAAGGTCGATCGAGGCATAGCGCATGATGCCGCGCCGCTCGCCCAGTGCCTTGGCCAGCGCCTGGCCAAGCGCGATGCCGGTGTCCTCGACGGTGTGATGATCGTCGATATGCAGGTCGCCCTTGGCCCTGACCGTCATGTCGATCAGGGAATGGCGCGCCAGCTGGTCCAGCATATGGTCGAAGAAGCCGACGCCCGTCGAAATGTCCGATTTTCCGGTGCCGTCGACATGGACCGAGACGGCAATCTCGGTTTCCTTGGTCTTGCGGCTGACTTCGGCGGCGCGGGGCGGCATCACTCTATCCTTGTCCCAGAGGTTCACATCGTGACCAGCTCAGAGGTTCAAGCGCTCGCAGGCTTGAAAACGAAAGCCTTCTAGCAGCATGATCCGGCGATTGCCAGTTGCGAACCCGGCCGCTATCCAGCGGTTTGCAATCATCGGTCCCATGCATACATATGGCCGATCAAGTCACTCGTACCGCGCCGATCGCCTTATCGGGATGGCGCTGCTCGGAGCCAGGAAATGTCCGATAATCTGACCATGCACGCCACGACCATCGTGACGGTGCGCAAGGGCAACAAGGTGGTGATCGCCGGCGACGGCCAGGTCAGCCTTGGCCAGACCATCATGAAGGGCAACGCCAAGAAGGTGCGCCGCATCGGCAAGGGCGGCAATGTGATCGCCGGGTTCGCCGGCGCCACCGCCGACGCCTTCACGCTGCTGGAGCGGCTCGAAGCCAAGCTCGAACAATATCCAGACCAGCTGACGCGCGCCTGCGTCGAACTCGCCAAGGACTGGCGCACCGACCGCTATCTGCGCCGGCTGGAAGCGATGATGCTGGTGGCCGACAAGTCGGTATCGCTGGCGCTGACCGGCACTGGCGACGTGCTCGAGCCCGAATTCGGCGTCATGGCCATCGGTTCGGGCGGTAACTACGCGCTGGCCGCGGCCCGCGCGCTGATGGACAGCGACAAGGATGCCGAGGAGATCGCCCGCAAGGCGATGCAGATCGCATCCGACATCTGCGTCTACACCAACAACAATTTCGTCGTCGAAACGCTCGAGGTCGGCTGAAAAGGCCGGCCATGACCCCGAAAAGTGGAAACCGGTTTTCTCGGACGAACGGTTCCGTTCGTCCAGAGATCATCGCCGAACAAGAAGATAGCTACGACTTTCGGCCGGTGACGGAAAAAGACCTGCCGATGATCGCCGGCTGGCTCGCCGAGCCGCATGTTGCAGAGTGGTGGGACGATCCGGAGACGGAAATCGCCGGCATTCGCGAGCACATCGACTCGATTTCGGTCGAGCCGCTGATCGTCGAGCTCGACGGCAAGCCGATCGCCTATCTGCAGAGCTACGACCCGCATCTGGAAGACGACCATCCCTATGCCGACCAGCCGTTCGGCACGCTCGGCATCGACGTGTCGATCGGCGTGCCGGAGTTGCTCGGGCGCGGCCATGGCTCGGCAATCGTGCGCCAGTTCGTCGAACAGCTTTTCGAGGAAGGTGTTCCGCGCGTCATCATCGATCCGGATCCCGCCAATGTCAGGGCGATCCGTGCCTATGAAAAGGCTGGCTTTGTTGCCTTTGACACCAGAACATCGGAGTACGGGCCGGCCTTGATGATGGCGCGCGACGCGACGCAGGAGCCCAATTGATCAGCGCCGAAACCCTCGACAAGGCAGTCGCGAAAGGTTTGATCTCGCAGACCCTGCGCGATCAGTTGGAGGCCATGGAA
>NZ_RZPQ01000466.1:0-4696 GCF_003999135.1 Mesorhizobium sp. M7A.F.Ca.CA.004.06.1.1
GTCCCAATCTCAACGCGCTCGGCAAGCGTCTTGCCGCCATAGATGCCCGGCTCGCGCTTGCCGAGCGCGTTGAGATTGGGACCGTTCAGGACGAAAACCGTTTTCAAAAAGCCGACCTTTCCCGGCGCCGTCATCAAGCCGGCGCGCTGGGCCCTCTATAATGGGCATAGCCGCCCGCGGAAAGAGCACAAGTGCGTTCTTTCACTGTCCACAACAGGCGGAAATGTGCCCGTGAGAAATAGCTGGCGAGCAAGATCAGAGCGCGGCTTTCGCCGCCTCGATCTTTTCTGCCAGCACTTCCTGCCCGAGTGCTCCGAACACCACCTCGTTGCCGATGACATAGGACGGCGTTCCGGTGATCGCCAGCTTGTTGGCAAGATCGTAGGTCTTGGCGAGGGCCTCGTTGATTGTCGGGTCCTTCATCTTCTCGCGCAGCGCCGCTTCGTCGGCGCCGAGCGACAGCGCGACCTTGATTGCCGACGCCTCGGTGGCGCGTCCCTGGCCGCCGAGCAACGCATTGTGGAACTCGCCGTACTTTTCCGGGTGCATCAGGTGAAAGGCCATCGAGACCACGCTCGCCTTCTGCGATTCCGGTCCAAGGATGGGGAATTCCTTGAGCACGAAGCGCAGGTCCGGATCGGTCTTGGTCAGCGCCTGCATGTCGTCCATGGCGCGTTTGCAGAAGCCGCAATTGTAGTCGTAGAACTCGACGATGGTGACCTTGCCGTTCGGATTGCCGACGACGCCGTCGAAGGCGGAGTTGAAGATCTGGTCCTTGGCATTCTTGATCACGCCGAGATGAGCGATGCGCTGCTCTTCCTTCTGCTTGGCCTCAAGCGCGTCCTGGACTTCCAGGAGGACTTCCGGGTTTTTCAACAAATAGTCGCGGATGATGCCTTCGACCTCGGTGCGGTCGATCTTGGTATCGGCCGCCGCGGTCTCGACCGGCTGTGCGGTACCGGCCTTGGCGATCTGCGGGTTTCCGGCAACGAATCCGAAAGCCAGCATGGCCAGGGCGACCGCAACCCCCGTGGTGCCCAGCAGCAGTGCCTTTTTCATCGTTCCTGTTCCTTCTACCTGTTTTCCGGTCTGGCTATGTCGTGGCGCGCGGCCGGAAGGTTCACTTGATCTTGGTTGACGGCTTGTAGTTTATGATATCCTGGGCGCGAAGCCAGCGCGGCTCGCCGCGTTTCATCTGCTGCTGCGCCCGCATGGCGAAAATCTTCGCATCCTTGTAGTTGCCGGAATAGAAATGGCTTTCGGCGGTGGCAAGTTCGGCGCCCGGTATGTCACCCAACTCACCGTAGGCCTGTGCCAGATAGCGATACCCGGCTGAATTTTCCTTGTCGCGCCCGAGGCCGTTGTTGATCTGCACGACGGCTTTTTTCAGAGAGTCGGGCGTGCCGACGGCCATCAGCGCCTGGCCCATGGACACCGGCAGCAGACCGGACCGCGCCGAATCGAGGCTGACCGCCTTGGCGTAGGCGTCCGCGGCTTCCTTGGGTTTGTTTGCCTTCATCAGGATGTCGCCGCGCAGTTCCTGGAAGTAAGCGTTCTTGGGCTGCGCCTTGATCAGTGCATTGGTCTTGGCGAGCGCGGCGGCGATGTTGCCGAACAGGTAGGTCGACTGGGCGTCGCCATATAGCGCGGCGAGGGTCCCTTGCATCTTTCGCATCAGCCGCGACGCAGCCGCCTGGCCTTCCATGTAGACGGCGATCTTCACCCGCACCATGTCATGGCGCTGCTGCAGCGCGGGCGGGTCCGGCCTGTCGACATTGGGGCTCTGTTTCACCAGCACTTCGAGATTGGAGATACGATCCCGCGGCATCGGATGGCTGATCCGGTAGGGATCGACTTGCGCGCCCGAGAGCGACAGCGCAGTCTGGAAGCGGTGAAACGTCTTCAGCATGCCCATGCCGGACTGGCCGGTGGCGTTGAGATAGGTGATCGCCGAGCGGTCGGCCGTCATCTCCTCGGTGCGCTGGTAGGCGAGGATGCTGCGCTGTGCCATCTCGCCGCCGCCGGCGGCTACGCCCACGCCCGCACCGGCAAGGCCGCGGCTATTGGTTGTCGCGCCGGCGACCATGGCACCGGCACCCAGCAGCGTCGCGATGATGGCCATCGTCTTGGCGCGTTCAAGCTGGTCGCGGAGTTTCTGCTGGTGGCCGCCGGCGATATGACCGGCTTCGTGGGCGATGACGCCGATGATCTCGTTGGGCGTTTCAGCCGTCATCAGCGCGCCGGTGTTGATGAACAGCCGGCGCCCGGTGACGAAGGCGTTGAAACTCTGGTCATTGACCAGAACGATGTCGATGCCGTCATTCGCCAGGCCAGCCGCCCTGAAGATCGGCCGCGCGTAATCGCGAACCAGCGCCTCGATCTCGGCGTCGCGCACCACCGGCACGTTCTGGGCAAAGGCGCTGACCGAACTCGCCATTGCAACGGCAACGCCAAGCGAAAGCGTCGCGAAGACGCGCGCTGCCTGGGCAATCGTCGATCTGGGTCGGCTCAACATGATGGCTCCACTGGTAGACGAGCGGGCGAAAGATGAAAAGTCGGCGCCGGAAACTTCCTCAACTTGTGATCCTCACATCAATCGGGCATTTGTGCGGCACATGCGCCAGTGCCTGGCGCCGTCAGTCATCGGGAATACTGGTTTAATGGTCGTCTCGCTCTCACGTCGTGGCAATGTCGAGCCCTTCCATGCGATGGACATTCTGGCAGAGGCAAACCGGCTGAAGTCCCAGGGCGTGCCGGTTGTTTCGATGGCCGTCGGCCAGCCCTCCGATCCCGCACCGGTTCTGGTTCGCGCCGCAGCCGCCAAGGCGCTGCAGGATGGACGCATCGGCTACACCGACGCGCTGGGACTGGCAGGCTTTCGCAAGGCGATCGCCGGACACTACGCCGATCATTACGGGCTTGATATCGAGCCCGGCCGGATCGCGGTAACCACTGGATCGTCGGCCGCCTTCAACCTTGCCTTCCTGGCGATGTTCGACGGGGGTGACCGCGTCGCCATCGCGGCACCCGGCTATCCCGCCTATCGCAACATCATGGCCGCGCTCGGCATCGAGGTGGTCGAGATCGAGCTCGGCGACGCCGCCTACCTGCATGCCGGCCATCTCGAGACCGCGCATCGTGAAAAGCCGCTGAAAGGCGTTCTCTTCGCCAGTCCCGCCAATCCAACCGGCGCGGTCATACCGGCCGATGAACTGGCGGCCCTGGTGAGGACGGCACAAGACCTCGGCATCGCCGTCATCTCCGACGAAATCTATCACCGGCTCGCCTATGCCGCCCCCGACACCACGGCGCTTGCCTATGGAGGCGACGTGACCGTGATCAACTCCTTCTCCAAATATTACTGCATGACCGGCTGGCGCATCGGCTGGATGGTGCTGCCGCAAGAGCTGGTGCGGCCGGTCGAGCGCGTCGCCCAGAGCCTCTATATCTCGCCGCCGGAACTGTCGCAGATCGCGGCGATCGAAGCGTTCAGGGCGACCGAGGAGTTGGAGGCGGTCAAGGGTCGCTATGCCTGGAATCGCGAGCTTTTGATGAAACGCCTCCCGGAACTCGGCTTTCCGCTGGCGGCGCCCATGGACGGCGCCTTCTATGCCTTTTGTGACGTCACCAGGCATACCAATGACAGCATGGCCTTCGCGCGCAAGATGCTGGCCGAGGCGCATGTCGCGGCAACACCCGGCCAAGACTTCGACACTCAGGCCGGGCACCGCACGATGCGTTTCTCCTACGCCGGCAGCCACGACGACATGATCGAGGCGATGGCGCGCCTCGAACGCTGGTTGAGGTAGCGCCATGCCGGAACTCGAACAGGCCCTCAGACTTGATCAGGCCCACAAACTTGATCAGGCCTCCAAACTTGATCAGGCATTGGCCGAAGTCGCTGCCGAAATGGCCGATCGCACCGATCGCGGTGATGTCGCTTCTTACATTCCGCAGTTGGGTAAGGTCGATCCGAAGAAATTCGGCATCGCAGCGGTTACCAATGACGGGCGCGTGCTGACGGCGGGGGACGCCGACCAGGCCTTTTCCATCCAGAGCATCTCGAAAGTGTTCACCCTCACACTGGCGCTCGGCAATGTCGGCGACGCGCTGTGGCAGCGGGTCGGCCGCGAACCGTCAGGCAATCCATTCAACTCGATTGTGCAGCTCGAGCATGAGAACGGCATTCCGCGCAACCCGTTCATCAATGCCGGCGCCATCGTCATTTCCGACATCCTGCTTGCGGGCCACCAGCCGCGCGAGGCGATCGGCGAGATCCTGCGCTTCATCCAGTTCCTCGCCGACGACGAGACGATCATCATCGATCGCGAGGTGGCGGCGTCCGAGCGCGCCACCGGCTACCGCAACTTCGCGCTTGCCAATTATATGAAATCCTTTGGCAATCTCCACCATGCGCCGGAACTGGCGCTGGGCGTCTACTTCCACCACTGCGCCATCGCCATGAGTTGCCGGCAACTGGCGCTCGCCGGCCGCTTCCTCGCCAATGGCGGCAAGAACCCGGCGACCGGGCATTCCGTGGTGTCGGCCGAGCGGGCACGCCGCATCGGCGCCATGATGCTGACCTGCGGCCATTATGACGGCTCCGGCGATTTCGCCTTCCGCGTCGGCATCCCCGGCAAGAGCGGCGTCGGCGGCGGTATATTGGGCATCGTGCCGGGCGTGGCGTCGCTTGCCG
>NZ_RZPQ01000467.1:0-4662 GCF_003999135.1 Mesorhizobium sp. M7A.F.Ca.CA.004.06.1.1
GCCCCCGCCCCCGCCACTTTGCAGGCATTGGAACGCGGCGGACTGTCGATCAGCCGCCTGCTGGGGCCAGCGCTCGGCCTGACCCGCGAGGTCGACAATCGCGGTCTGTTCTCGGTACCGGCTTTGGCGACGGTGCGCGACACAGTCAAGCAGCAGATCGCCGACGAGCCGAAGACCAGTCCGGACCCCTATGTCGCCGACATGGCCAGATCGAAGGACACCAGCCAGAAATTCAATCCGAAATACATCGACGACGACGGCTCGACGCTGGACCTCACCGGCGTTGTCAACCGCATGGACCGCGGCTATCTCGGCCACACCGAATGCGGCGAGATCCGGCTGATCTACCGCTTCCACTATTCGATCGCTGAAAAGCCGGTGAAGGGAAAGGCGGGCCAGCGCATTTCCTCGCGGCTGCCGTTGACCATGAGCCTGGTGTTCAACGCCAAACCCAGGCAGGCACAAGCGCGCGCCTCCAAGGACCTGCCAGGCGCCACCGATGTGTCCTGCGCCGATATTGCCCAGCGCTGGCTGGCAGCCGGAAAAAAGGACCTGCCGCCCGACCAGCTTGCCGCCTGGCTGCGCTCCGACGAGGGGCCGCTGTCGGGCGCCATGCTCAATTCGTCGCAGATCATGCGACTCGAACTCAACATGCAGGTGCTGCGCCTGTCTGCCTCGACGCGGCGCGATTTCGGCGGTCATGCCGAATACCTCCTGAAGATCTTCAAATGGGATCCGGCGACGTCCAGCTTCTATGAAGCGAAGATGGAAAACCAGATCGACCGCGCCACCGTGCTGGCCGACAAGCCGTCCTTTGCCAGATGGCTGCTCACCGACCGCAACGTCTACGATCTGGATCACGGCCGGCTGGTCATCGATGAAAAATTCCTGGCCAGGAGCGCCGTCTCCGTCGCACCCGGCGGCCTCAGCCGGTCGCAGAACAACATCGTCTACGGGCTGGTCGACGACGCCGACATCGACAAGGCGCTGAAGGACTACGTCGCCAGGGGCAATACGCTCGCCACCATCAAGTCGGCGGCCGGCTTCAAATTGCGGCTCAACGAGATGAGTTGCACCGGTTGCCATCAGACGCGCGGCATTGCCGGCTTTCATTACACCGGCGCCGATCCGGCCAGCGAGCCGCGCCGCAACGCCGTCTTCGTGCCGGGCTCGGCTGTGTTCTTCGCCGACCTGCCGCGCCGCCGCGCCATCGTCGAGCAGTTCGCCGCCGGCAGTCACCCGGACTTTACGCGCGGCTTCGCCGCCCGTCCGGACGCCAGATATGCCGAGGCGCTGAAAGGCACCGACCTCTACAATGGCTGGGGCTCGATCTGCTATCGCGGCGAGGATGCAAGTTTCAAGGACTGGAACTGCGGTGCGGGCCTGCGCTGCGCAGGTGTCCACGAAAGCGCCATCCATCCGGGCTTCGGCACCTGCGTCAGTGACGCGGGCACCGCGGTCGGTGATCCCGTCGAGTTCGGCGAGATCAGGATGTCGAGCTGGGGCAGCGACCAATATTGCCGCATCTCGCCGACCACCGCCAAGGCCTGCGCTATCGACCCGGCGCGGGACAAGAAGCCGCCGGTCAAGCTCGCCGGCTATGGCGCGGCGCGCCAGCGCTACGACAATCCGCAGCAGAAGACCGGCGGCTTTCCCGGTGGCATGCTGCGCAAGGCGAGCTGCGACAAGCTTCCCGACGAGGCGACGTGCGGACGTCTGGCCAAGACCGGCTTCAACGACTGCATCGCGTCGGGCAAGGACCACAAATTCTGCACGAAGGAATTCACCAAGACCGCCGGCCTGCGCGCCTGCGACAAGGCGCATCCCTGCCGCGAGGACTATATCTGCACCGCAGGCTATGACGATCTGGTGCAGGCAAAAGCCGGCAAAGGCACCTGCATCCCGCCCTATTTCATCTTCCAGTTCCGCGTCGACGGCCACCCGCGCAGCTGGGTGCAGGATGTCAGGGAGTGAGGGAACGGTTTGCCGCAGGCAAATTGAAAGGTCCACTGGACCTTTCAAAAGGCTCGAACGCCCGCAGCCATAGCGGAGGGCGATAGACACTGCCGCAAGAAAGGACGTAAACCACGTCCAACAGCGGCCTTGGCCTGCAGCCAATCACGTCAGACGCCTAATCTTCCTGTTTGGCGCCGGCGCTCTTGCCGTCAGAGCTCTTCGACCGTTCCTCGAAACGCGCCGCGCCCTTTTTAAGCGGACGGCCGGTTTCCGCCTCGGTCTTGCGCTCGTCCCTCGCCGCCGCCCGTTTCAGTCCCGCGGCCGCCTGCTTGCCCTTTGCGGTCGGTGCTTGTTCGATGCCCATCGCTTCCTCCGTTCGCGCGACAAAACGCGCGCTGTCGGGAGCAACGTGCCCGGCGTGCGACGGTTCCGGCAGCGCCGGAAATCTGGCGGCTCAGCGCGCCGTCATCGCCTTGCGGAAAGCTTCCAGCGTCTCGGCGCTGACATGGTGCTCGATGCCTTCGGCGTCGATGCGTGCCGTCTCGGCGCTGACACCAAGCGAGCGCAAAAAGGCTTCCACCGTCTGATGGCGGATGCGGCTTTGCTCCGCGACCTTGCGGCCGGCATCGGTCAGGAACACGCCGCGATAGGGCTTTCTCGACACCAGGCCGTCGGCGCACAGCCTGGTCAGCATCTTGGCCACTGTCGGCTGGGCGACGCCCAGGCGTGCGGCGATGTCCACCTGGCGCGCCTCGTTGCCGTCTTCGATCAGGTCGGCGATCAGCTCGACATAATCCTCGACCAGCGCGCTGCGGCGCGCTTCGCGCTGCTGCCGGAAGCCCTCCGAATGAATTTCGGCGTCGAGCAGCGGCTCGCGCGGGACCGGTCTGTTCTTCAGCGCCAATACGCGCTCCTCCCAGGACTATTTGCCATCCATGCTTTCATAGCACGGGCTCTGATTCTTCAGGCCGTTTATTTGCATTCCGCAACAGGTGCAACCGGACTTCCGATTGCGAGTTCGCCCGATACCGCCAGCAGAATAAAAAGCACCGACAATGAAATATAGCATATTGCATAATGTTGAGCCATGGCATAGCTTAAGGGAACATCGCCCAGTCTCCCGGAAAGCCCTCCCCCATGTCCGAAGTCGAAGCCACAGCCTCCCGTTCCTCATGGCGGTTCGCCAGGCCCGACGAGGACGAGGAGCCCAGCCTGCGCGAGGTCAACGCGTCGATCGCCGTTCCGAGTTCGGGGGTCTGGTTCCGCCGCCTGTTCGCCTTCATGGGTCCCGGCTACATGGTCTCGGTCGGCTATATGGATCCGGGCAACTGGGCGACCGACCTCGCCGGCGGCGCGCAGTTCGGCTACACGCTGCTGTTCATCATCATGCTGTCCAACCTGATGGCGATCCTTTTGCAGGCGCTGGCGGCACGACTCGGCATCGCCACCGGCCGCGACCTCGCCCAGGCCTGCCGCGCCTACTATCCCCGTCCGGTCAACTTCGTGCTGTGGATTGCCTGCGAACTGGCCATCATCGCCTGCGACCTGGCCGAAGTCATCGGCACCGCGATCGCGCTGCAACTTCTGTTCGGCATTCCGCTTATCGGCGGCGCCATGCTGACGGCGCTCGACGCCTTCCTCGTGCTGCTGCTGATGAACAAGGGCTTCCGCTATCTCGAAGCTTTCGTCGTCGCGCTGCTGATCATCATCTTCAGCTGCTTCGCCATCCAGATCTTCGTCGCCGCCCCGCCGGCAGGCTCGATCCTGCATGCCATGTTCGTGCCATCGTCGCAGATCGTTACCAACCCGGAGATGCTCTACATCGCCATCGGCATCATCGGCGCCACCGTCATGCCGCACAATCTCTATCTGCACTCCTCGATCGTGCAGACCCGCGCCTATGAACGCACCGAAAAGGGCAAGCGCGACGCCATCAAATGGGCAACGACGGACTCGACCATCGCCCTGATGCTGGCTTTGTTCGTCAATGCCGCCATCCTGATCGTGTCGGCGGTCGCCTTCCACAACACCGGCCATCAGGATGTTGCCGAGATCGGCCAGGCTTTCGAGCTGTTGTCGCCGCTGCTCGGCCTTGGCATCGCCTCGATCCTGTTCGCGGTGGCGCTGCTGGCTTCCGGCCTGAACTCGACGGTGACCGCAACGCTTGCCGGCCAGATCGTCATGGAGGGTTTCCTGCGCCTGCGCATCCCCAACTGGGCACGCCGGCTCTTGACGCGCGGCCTCGCCATCATCCCGGTGGTGGTCGTCACCGCGCTCTATGGCGAAAAGGGCACCGGCCAGTTGCTGGTGTTCAGCCAGGTGATCCTGTCGATGCAGTTGCCCTTCGCGGTCGTCCCGCTGGTGCAGTTCGTCTCCGACAAGAAGAAGATGGGCAATCTCGCCATTCCGCGCGGCGTCGCCGCCCTTGCCTGGGTAGTCGCCGCGGTCATCCTGGGGCTCAACTTCAAGCTGCTCTACGACACCATGTTCGGCATCGGCTAAGCTCCGCTTCGAAAATCGACTACCGTGCGCCAAGGGTAGTCTCGCGACAAATCGGCAATCCGCGCTATGTTGTCCCGCAGCATGGCCCGGATCGAAGACATCAGGAAATTCTACGCGCGGCTGCTGGTCGCCCATGCCGGCTCGCCCGACCCACGCCTGGAAGCGGCTTTCACCGAGGTGCCGCGCGAGGCGTTTCTCGGTCCC
>NZ_RZPQ01000468.1:0-4659 GCF_003999135.1 Mesorhizobium sp. M7A.F.Ca.CA.004.06.1.1
GGCACGATCGTCGGCGGCGGCGATCCGACTAGCTTCGGCGCGGCCGAGGCGCATGGCGTCATCGTGCAGGCCGAATCGTCGGAAGAGGTCACGAACGTCACGGTCGCCGGTGCAGCCGGCCTTTACGTCGGCCTGGCTGGCTCCGTCACCGTGACGCTGCTCAATTCCGACACCAAGGCGCTGATCGGGGTCGGCGCCGACATCAATCAGGGCGCTGCAGATTACCTCGCCCATCCAGGCACGGTGTCGGGCGCACAAGGCGTCTATGTCAACGCGGCCAACGAGGTCCGGGTCACGTCCTTCGCGGGCGCTCTCGGCGCCGGTTTCGTCGGTCTGGCCGGCGGTATCGACTTCGGCAGCATCAAGAACGATACGGTTGCCGCGATCAACGCCAACGCCATGGTGCGGGCGCGCGGTGACGTCTCGGTCAATGCGGTCGCAATCAAGGTTCTGCGTGGGTTCGCCTTCAGCGGCGGCGTCGGCGTCGCCGGGCTTGGCGCGTCCGTGTCGGTCTGGTCGATCGGCGAGGCGTTCACCGATTCCTACCAGGACAACCAGGGTGGCAGTGGCAACGCGACGAAGGACGACGGAAGCTCGAAGACCGCCAACGACGAGGCCGGCGAACAGGCCGACGGTGGCGTCGCAGGCATCACCGGGGAATTGGGCCGCTTCGGCAGCGGCGCCAACAGCAACACGGCCGACTCACGCGTCAAGGCTGGTGTTGAAGGCGCCCGCGACAAGGTCGGCGCCAACGCACTGACCTCAGGCGCCCTGACCAACAAGCTAACCGCCGCCGTCACCGACGAGCGTGGCACCACCGCCTCCGTCGAAGGCGGTGCGACGGTCGAGGCTGGTTACGACATCGTCGTGAACGCGCGTGAACAGATGAAAGCCAACATCCTGGTCGGCAGCCTGGGCGCCGGTCTTGTCGGCCTGGGCGCGTCGATTTCCGTCGTCAATGTCTCGGGCCAGGTGAGAGCGAAGGCCGGCGGAAACCTCAAGGCTGGCAATGCCATCCGCCTTGAAAGCCATTTCGGCCAGAATATCGATGTCACGACTGTCGCCTTGCAGGCCGGCTTCGTCGGCCTCGGTGCATCGGTCGCGGTGGTCAACGATACCAGCCGCGTACAGGCCGGCTTGCTCGACAACACGGTGGTCAACGACGCGGCCAGCCTCACGGTCTCGGCGACCAGCAACCAGACGTTTGACGTGCTGACCACCGGCATACAAGCCGGTGCGGTGGCCGTCGGCGCGTCCTACAGCGACGTCACCATCGGCGATGACGACGACAACACCAAGGAAGTCCTGGCCACGATCGGCACGGGCAGCCAGATCGGGCAGGTCGACGCCGTCGGGGCCATCACGGTCCATGCGGACTCGACGATCAACGTGGATTCCGACACCTTCGCGCTGGCTGCCGGGCTCGGTGCACTGACCTTCAATTTCGCCTTCATAGATGTTCAGCCGAACGTAGAGGCATCGATTGGCAGCGGCGCCAATATCAGCGCGACGGGCCTCCTCACGGTCGAGGCGTGGACGCTGCACGATGCGACCGGCGACATATTCGCGCTTTCAGTCGGCGCACTGGCGGCCGGCACCAGCTTGGCGACGGTCAATGTCGTCCCGACGGTGACTGCATCGATCGGTGGCAATTCGACGGTTCACGCCGGCGGCATCGTCATGCTGTCGTCGCACAATTACCAGGGCGAGACGGCGACCGACCGCGGGGCGAAGGCCTATGCGGAAGCCTCCGGCGGCGGCTTGTTCAGCGGCCAGGGCTCGGTGCCGACCGCGAGGTCCAATGCGGTTGCCAACACCACGATCGGCGCCGGCGGCGCATTCACCATCACCGGTGACATCAACATCAAGTCGCGCGTTCGCAACTATGCCGTCGCCAATGCCGAAGCGAATTCGTTCGGAGCGGCGGCGGTCGGTGCTTCCGTGGCTGAAGCCGAGGCCAATGGCCAGAGCAACGCCGCGATGAACGCCAACATCGTCTCGGTCACGGACATCATGATCGAAGCCCTCGCTGTCAATGGCGCGCTCGCCGTGGCGGAAGCCGCCGGTGGCGGCGTTCTTGGCGCACTGACCATCAACAGTGCGGTCGCAACAGCCAGCCCATCATCGGTCAGCGCCTCGATCGGCAACAACACCTCGATCCAGTCGGCGCGCAATGTGCGGCTGAAGGCACAGGCGCAAACCGAGGGCGACGCCAAGGTTGTCGGCATTTCGATAGGCGGCATTTTCGGCGCCGGTGCTTCGGATGCGACGACCCATGTCAGCCCGACGGTTGCGAGCTCGATCGGCGCTGGCGCGGTGATCAACGCGACCGGCGATATCCTGGTCGAAGCCTCCGCCTCGCCGATCCCCGGCGTGCAGCCGACCTACGAAATCGTCGATGTCGACGGCACCGCCAACACGATCACCGTGAACGGGCATGGATTGGTGACCGGCGATACGGTCGAATATGATGCCGGAAGCGGCGGCGCCGTCATTCCCGGCCTCAACTGGCCGGATCCGGACGATTCGGCCGTGAACCGTCAGTACAGCGTGATCAATGTCGTCAATGCAGGCGTGACAGATCCGAACACGCTCTATTTCGGCTCCGTCTTCAATGCCGCCGACATCGATCCAAACACCGAGATCATCGAGTTCGCGGGTGGCCATAATTTCCTGAGCGGCGATGCCGTCCGCTACTATCCGGGACCAGACGAAACAGTCGACAGCTTTGGGCTGACCGAGGGCAATCTCTATTATGTGCTGGTCATAGACGGGTCGCACATCAAGCTGGTGGGCACCTTCGACAAGGCGGTCAACCCACAGAATTACCTCAAGAATTTCCAACCGGACGATGTCGCGGGCAACAGCATAACCATCGCGGCGCATGGCTTCGTCAATGGGACGGCGGTGACCTATGAGGCGCCGGACGCGCGCACTTTCGTCAGTCGCCAGGTGGACGTCAATTCGAGCAGCCTCAACCCTGATGGCTCCCCAATCGCCGATGCCAACGCCGATGACATCCGTTTCTTCGACGATGACGGGAACGCGCTGGCGCATGGCTTCGTCGAGGGCGAACACGTCGTCTACGACGTCAAGAATGCGAGCGGAGGAACCGGTCTGGCGATCGGCGGCCTGGTCGACGGCCAGACCTACCGTGTGCATGTCGTCAACTCCTCGACGATCCAGCTCAAGCGTAACGACGCGATCACCGAAGAGGTGCAGTTCGTTCGCAATGCCGCTGGCGACCGCATCATCCGCACCGACGGCCTCAACTGGGCCGACAACGGCTTTGCCGCTGGCACGCTGTTCATCGGCGGCGGCGGCGCCAATTCTGGCACGTTCACGATCGCCAGTGTTTCCGGTAGCACGCTGATCCTTACTGTCGCGAACAGCGTCACGGCGGGAACGCAGACAAAGACCTTCGATCAGCCGATCATCGCACTGGCCCCGAACAAGGGCCTCAGTGCCAATCCGGCGCTCAACGTCGGCGCCAGCGATATACATTCGCTGGTCAATGCCAAGAATCTGCCGATCGGCGGGCTGGAAGACGGCAAGACCTATTATGTGCGCGGCGTCAGTGGCCCTGGCGACAACACGTTCGAACTGTGGAATGCACCGAGCGGGGGCAGTCAGATTGCTCTGACACCGACGGCGATTGCCGGCCCTTACGGCAATCACAGCCTCACTGCGCTGGCGGTTGACATCTCGGCGGCCGCCGATAGCGAGCAGCAACTGCGCATCGACATCAACGACAGCGCCACATCGGCGTCACCGGGGCAATTCCTGTTTGGCCCGGGCGAGGTTCCGCTCAGTGAGATCGCCCCGCAATCGGGCGACGGAGTCTCCTCGGCCTATGCCAAGGGTTCCGGCGGCGGCTTCGTCGGCGTGCAGATCAACGATGCCGACATCATCAGCAATCCGAACGTCTCGGCGACGATCTCCGCGACGCAGATCACGACCGTGGGCAACGTGACCGTCAGCACATCGGTGACGACCAACACCTCCTCCTACGCGGTCAATGGCACCGGCGGCTTCGTCGCCATCGGCGATGCCGATGCGCGCAGCTATCAGGACATCATCAGCGCGGCGACGATCAGCGATAACACACGTATCACCGCGGGCAAGAACTTCACGCTGGCCTCGGCAAGCAATGCCATTACCAGCGCCGCCTCGCAGTCGAGCGCTGGCGGTGCGGTCGGCCTGGCCGACCCGACCACCGATGTCCGCATCGAATACAATACGGTTTCGACGATCGGCTCCAATGCTATCGTTCTGGCTGGTCAGTTGGCCAAGGCCACGGCCAATGCATCCGTCGATGTGACGGCGAAATCGACCGCCTCCGGCATCGGCTTCGGCGGTGACGGCGACGCCATCACGCATGTCAATATTGGCTCGCCGGACGTCGATCCGGACGCCGACCAGGCCGACGCTATCGTCTCGCTGGCGGCCAACGCCGTGCTCAGCGCGCGGCGCACTTCGCTTGCGGCGCGGGTCGACAACTTCCATGTCTTCTCCGGCAGCGACGGACGCGGCGCCGGTTTCTATGGCGAGGGCGAGGCCGAAAGCACGATCACGGCACGGCCGGATGCGCAGGTGCGGATCAATGCGGGCGCCGACCTGACGGGTTGGGAAGGCGTTGACCTCATCACCCGCTACGAC
>NZ_RZPQ01000469.1:0-4658 GCF_003999135.1 Mesorhizobium sp. M7A.F.Ca.CA.004.06.1.1
GGAAAATGCGTAACGACCTCCTCGGCGATCCGCTCGACGCCCGGCCCGCAGGCGACCAGATGATCGAGCGTGCCGCATTCCGGGCAGGCTTCGGGGCGGCGCTCATTGTGCCCGCAATGATGGCAGACCAACTGGCCGCGAAAACGGTGCTCGACCAGCCAGGCCGAGCAGACCGGGCAGCCGAAGCGGTGGCCGCAGACCCGGCACAGCGTCAGCGGCGCATAGCCGCGCCGGTTGAGGAACAATAGCGACTGCTCCTTCCTCTCCAGCGTCTGGCGCATCTGGTCGAGCAGCACCGGCGACAGGAAGCCGCCACGCGCCGGCGGCGCGCGCCGCATGTCGACCGCCTTCAGATGAGGAAGTGCTGCCTCGGCGAAGCGAGCGGAAAGAACGGCTCTGTTGTATTTACCTTGGCTCGCATTGACCCGGCTTTCGACCGATGGCGTCGCCGACGCCAGCACCACCGGAAAGCTGCCGATATGGCCGCGCACCACGGCCATATCACGCGCATTGTAGAAGACGCGGTCCTCTTGCTTGTAGGCAGGGTCGTGCTCCTCATCGACGACGATCAGGCCGAGCTCCTTGAACGGCAGGAACAGCGCCGAGCGCGCGCCGGCGACGACCCGCACGCCGCCTTCCGCCACTTGCCGCCAAACCCGCTCGCGCATCCGCGGCGGCAGGTCGGAATGCCATTCGCCCGGCTTGGCGCCGAAGCGCTGCTGGAAGCGCTCGAGAAAGGCATGCGTCAGCGCGATTTCCGGCAGCAGGATCAGCACCTGCCTGCCCTGGTCGAGCGCAGCCGCCACCGCCTCGAAATAGACCTCGGTCTTACCGGATCCGGTGACGCCGTCGAGCAGCGCAACGTTGAACACGCCGGCTGCGACATTGGCGCGCAGCATCTGCGCCGCGTCGCTCTGGTCCGGCATCAGTTCCGGAATGGCGTAGCCGGTATCGGGCGCGGCCACCACCGGGCGCGGCGGGATCATCACAGTCTCGAACACGCCTTGCGCCCTCAGGCCGTCAATCACCGTCGATGACACGCCGGCGGCGTGAGCGAGGCCGGAGCGCGTCCAGGCAAGGCCGCCTTCGGCCGTCTCCAGCACACGCTGCCTGGCGCCCGTCATCCGGTCGGGTGCGAGGAGCGTGCGCTGCAGCCCTTCGATCCAGGGTTCGGGGTCGAAAGCCTCCGGCGCCCTGAGCAGCATGCGCGCCACCATGCCCGGAGGCGACAGCGTGTACTGCGCCACCCAGTCGACGAAACGGCGCATCGCTCGGTCGATCGGCGGGCAGTCGAAGACCTGTTCGATGGGGCGCAGCTTTTTCGCGTCGACCTTCTCGACCGCGCCATCCCAGACGATGCCGGCGACCTGCCGCGGCCCGAGCGGCACGCGCACGATCGAGCCCGGCACCACGCGCATGCCGGCCGGCACGGCATAGGTGTAGGGGCGTTCGGCGGGCATCGGCACCAGCACCGGTGCGGCTGCGACAAAGGGCGAATCTTCGATCATGAGGCGTGACCTTGCCCTGACTTTGGTCTAGATCAAAGGCCGACCCCGAATGTGCATGACATGCACATGAAAATCTTCAGGAGACCCGCCATGAAATTTTTTGTCGACACCGCCGACGTCAAGGATATCCGTGAGCTGAACGATCTGGGGCTGCTCGACGGCGTCACCACCAATCCGTCGCTGATCCTCAAATCCGGCGGCAAGATCGCCGACGTGACCAAAGAGATCTGCGACATCGTCAAGGGTCCGGTCTCGGCTGAAGTCACCGCCACTGAATATTCCGAGATGATGCAGCAGGCCAAGGTTCTGGCCAAGATCGCCGACAATGTCTGCATCAAGGTGCCGCTGACGCTGGACGGTCTCAAGGCCTGCAAGACGATCCGCACCGAGATGAACCGCCTGGTCAACGTCACGCTGTGCTTTTCGGCCAACCAGGCGCTGCTGGCGGCCAAGGCCGGTGCCTCGTTCATCTCGCCCTTCGTCGGCCGCGTCGACGACATCGGCATCGACGGCATGGAGCTGATCCAGGAGATCAGGCAGATCTACGACAATTACGATTTCCAGACTGAGATCCTCGTCGCTTCGGTGCGCACCGTGAACCACGTCAAGCAGGCGGCCCTCATCGGCGCCGATGTCGTGACCGCCCCCCCGGCGACCCTGAAGGCGCTGGTCAAGCACCCGCTGACCGACAAGGGCCTGGAACAGTTCCTCGCCGACTGGGCAAAGACCGGCCAGAAGATCGGCTGAGGCCAATGCGCTTGTGGTGAAAAAGGCCGGGTAACCGGCCTTTTTTATGTGCGCTTCAAGCGGGCTGCCGATCAGTCCGCGCCGTCATCCTCGGGCGCGCTCGCCGGCGGGCGCCGGCCCATGATGATTTCGCGTTTGCCGACATGGTTGGGTGCGCCGACCAGGCCTTCCTTTTCCATACGCTCGACCAGGGACGCGGCGCGGTTGTAGCCGATGCCGAGGCGGCGCTGGATGTAGGACGTCGAGCACTTCTTGTCGCGCACCACCACCTTCACCGCCTCGTCGTAGATCGCATCACTGTCTTCGGCTGCGACGGATCCCTTGTCGAAGACCGCGCCCTGGTCTTCTTCGATTTCTTCCTCGTCCTCGTCGGCCGTCACGGTTTCCAGATATTCAGGGCGCCCTTGCGCCTTGAGATGCGCGACCACATGCTCGACCTCGGCGTCGGAAACAAACGGCCCATGCACGCGCGAAATGCGCCCGCCGCCCATCATGTGCAGCATGTCGCCCTGGCCAAGCAATTGTTCGGCGCCCTGCTCGCCCAGGATGGTGCGGCTGTCGATCTTCGATGTCACCTGGAAGGAAATCCGGGTCGGGAAGTTGGCCTTGATCGTGCCGGTGATGACGTCGACCGAGGGGCGCTGCGTTGCCATGATCAGGTGAATGCCGGCAGCGCGCGCCATCTGCGCCAGTCGCTGGATCGCGCCTTCGATCTCCTTGCCGGCGACCATCATCAGGTCGGCCATCTCGTCGACGATGACGACGATGTAGGGCATCGGCGCGAGGTCGATTTCCTGCTGTTCGAAAAGCGGTTCGCCGGTGCCCTTTTCGAAGCCGGTCTGCACGGTCATGACGACGGTTTCGCCCTTGTCGCGGGCTTGAGCGGCACGCTCGTTGTAGCCGTCGATGTTGCGCACACCGAGCCGCGCCATCTTGCGATACCGGTCTTCCATTTCGCGCACGGCCCATTTGAGCGCCGTGACGGCTTTCTTGGGATCCGTGACGACGGGCGTCAGAAGATGCGGGATGCCGTCATAGACAGAGAGTTCGAGCATCTTGGGATCGACCATGATCAGCCGGCATTCTTCCGGCTTCAGCCGGTAGAGCAACGACAGGATCATGGTGTTGATGGCGACCGACTTGCCGGAGCCGGTGGTTCCGGCCACGAGCAAATGCGGCATCTTCGCCAGCTCGGCGATAACAGGCTCGCCGCCGATCGTCTTGCCGAGACAAAGCGCCAGCTTGCAGCTGGTCTTGCGGAAGCCTTCCGATTCGATCAGCTCCCGGAAATAGACGGTTTCGCGCGTCTCGTTCGGGAGCTCGATGCCGATGACGTTGCGGCCAGGCACGACGGCGACGCGCGCCGAAATCGCCGACATGGAGCGGGCGATATCGTCGGCAAGCCCGATGACGCGAGAAGATTTGACGCCCGGCGCCGGCTCGAACTCATAGAGCGTGACCACCGGGCCTGGGCGAACATGAATGATCTCGCCGCGCACGCCGAAGTCCTCGAGCACGCTTTCCAGCAGATCGGCGTTCTGCTCGAGCCGCTCCTGCGACATGTAGAAGCCTTGTCCCTCCGGTGGCTGCTGCAACAGCTCTTCCGAGGGAAGCTCATAGGGATCGCCCGCGGTTGACAGCACGACCTTTCCAGCCCCAGGCAAGCGCGCGGAGCGGGCGGCAACGGCCCTGGCAGGGACGTTCACACTTGGCGCGGCCGACGCGGAAACGGCGTCGCTTTTGGCGGCTGGGATTGCGACAGGCTGGACCGGCGACGGCGCATCGCTCGCCGGCACGCCGGGTTGGGCGACGGCCTGGTTCGAATTGGCCGGCCAAGCATCCGGCAACGGCTTCAAGGCCTGGCCCGGAAGGCAGTCGATGACACGAAACAATGCGGTGGCATCGGTCCCTGGGCGAATATCGATCGGCGTAGCGGTGACTGGCGCCACGGCGAGCGATGCAGGCGACGCTGGACCGGTCTGCCGGGCCGGCGACGAAACGTCGACCAGATAGGGGGCCATGGCCTCGAAGAAGGCATGATCCGAAAGATACGGCCAGCGCAGCCTTTCGGAAGTGGTCGTTTTGATCGGGCCGCCCGGAGCAACGGACGCACGCGCGGATGCCTGCCCCGTCGCGGCCGTCCTCGGCGGCATCGGCGCAACGGCTGGCACCTTCTCCCTGGCGCGCCCCGCGGCAACAAAAGCAGCAGCCGGCGGCAGTGGCCCTTGCGTGGCGTGGCCGGCCAGCGGCTGGGAAGCAGGGCTTTTCACCGAAGCCGGCAATGCCAGGAGCGAAGGCGCGGAGGACGCCCCTTTGATCATGGATTGCGCAACGGCTTGCTCTGCTGGGCGAGTCGCGGCGTGTTCGACAACACGCTCGTGCTGCGGACGATGCTTCCTGGCC